>WTHE01000601.1 GCA_011523315.1 Candidatus Binatota bacterium | reverse complement strand
GCAAGGAAACGATGGGGTGGTTTGATTTCTCCACGCTCAAGGAGCCCTATCGCATTGAGGGCAAGAAGACGATGGGGCTGGAGCTTGCAGACCAGATGGGGTGGAGGGTGCCCGACGTGATCTTTTATCCGACCGGCGGCGGGACGGGCCTGATCGGGATGTGGAAGGCGTTCAATGAGCTCAAGGCGATGGGATGGATTGAGGGGCGCACCCTCGGGGCCAGAGCGGCACACGACGCGGGCCGGCGGGCGCAGCGAGCCCGCTGGAGTTGGGAGCAGCAGCGGCACAGCCGCGCCGCGCGGGCGCAGGCCCTCGCGGGCGGCCCGAGCACCCCGGGGTACCGATAATGCGGGGCTTTTGCCACGCCGCCGCGGCCGGACACAGGAAATAACACCATGGCCGACCAGCTTCCGGCGGACGGGGGCGTGTTCCTCCAAAAGTTTTTGAGCCCCATCCAGCCCTTTCTCTTGCAAGACGGGGTCTCGGAGGTCTGCGTCAACACGCCGGGCGAGTGTTGGGTCGAAGAGCAGGGCGCGCGCGGTATGGTCCGCAAAGCCATTCCCGCCATGACGGAGCGCTCCCTGACGCAGCTCGCCCGGCAGATAGCCGCGGCCTCGCATCAGGAGGTCAATGACCGCAAGCCCCTCCTCTCGGCCGCCCTGCCGAGCGGGGAGCGGATTCAGATTGTGTTGCCCCCGGCCGCGCTTGATGGCGGCGGCTTTGCGATCCGCCGCCAAGTGGTCCAGCATCTCAGTTTGGATGACTATGCCGAGCGGGGCGCGTTTCAGCGCGTCCATCTGACTGCCCCAGACCACCGCTCGCCGCTCGACCAGCGCCTATGTGAACTCCTGGCCGCGCGGGATTGGCAAGCCTTTCTCGCGGCCGCGGTTGCCGGCCGGAAAAACATGCTCATTGTCGGCGGCACTTCGACCGGCAAAACGACTTTTTTTAACGCCGTCGCCAAGGCCATCCCGGTGGAAGAACGCCTGCTCTCGATAGAAGACACCCCGGAATTGGCGCTGCCCCAGCCGAACACCTTCCGGCTGCTCGCCTCGAAGGGCGGGCAAGGGGTGGCGAAGGTGTCCATTCAGGACCTCTTGGAAGCCAGCCTGCGCCTCCGGCCGGATCGCATTTTATTAGGCGAGCTGCGCGGCGCGGAAGCCTACACGTTTTTGCAGGCCGTGAATACCGGCCATCCTGGCTCCATCTCCACGCTGCACGCCGACTCTCCGCGTGCCGCATTCGAGCGCCTGACGCTGATGGTCATGCAAGCGAATCTCGGGCTCGGGAGGGAGGAGATTTTGGCGTATATCCGCTCGGTGGTGGAGGTCGTTGTCCAGCTCACCCGCTTGCCCAACGGGGAGCGCATCGTGAGCGAAATCTATTTTGCGCACGCGGAGGACGGAAACGTGGCGGCGCCGAAGCGGCGCGGCCGCCCGCCCACGGCGAAGAAGGTCCGGCCGCTGCATGGCCGGACGGACGAGGGAGGGGCGGCCGGTGGATAGGACGCGGCTCATGCGCTGGCTGTTCCTCGCCTCGGCGTGGACGCTCTTTGGGGCGGTCGTCCTGGCCGGCGCGACGCGGCCGTACACAACAATGGATCGGGTCATGGCGGTGCTGACCGTACCGGGGCCGTTCATCGCCTTGGGCCTGCTCCTGGCCTTCTGTGTGCAGCCGGTCTGGGGCGGGAGAAAGGAGGATTAGCGGATGCGACATGTCTCCGTCCTCGCGCTGGGAGGGCTGCTCGCCCTCGCCCTGGCTTGTACCGCCCCCGCCCCCGACTATCCGACCCCGGAAATCCGGGAGATTACCGCGCTCGATGTGCCGGACACGGTGGCGTATATGATGCGCAGCCCCTTGGGCAATTCCGGGGAGTATATCGGCCTGGCCGTCCGCTGTGCGATGCACGGCCCGGCCGAGATGGAAGCCACCGCCTTTTTCGGGGGGTTCCCTGGCGCGCACCACCCCGTGCAACTGGCCGTGCGCCGGCCGGACGGGACGGGGGAGCGGTTTGGCGCGCGGGTGGCCGGGGGACCGGAAGCGGGGTTTCACAGCCCGCAACTGCGTGATCCGCACGACGCGGAACGGTTCGTGACCGCGGCGCTCCAGCCCGGCGCGCTGATCTCGAACGGCTATCGTTCGTTCTGGAACCGGGCGAGTGCGCCGCGCAATCAGCAGGTGCGGGAGGAGTTCCTGGCCTGTGTTCACCAGTCCCGCGAGTAAGAGGAGGGCCGAAGAGGACAGGAGGCCGTCTATGCCACGAGCGGAGCCGCAGGAGCGACTGCGGAAACTGAAAGAGAAGGAGGCGCGCATCAAAGCCGAGATTCAACGGGCGGAGGCCCGCAAGCGCGAGGCCGAACGGAAGCGCGAGCTACGCCGCGCGATTCTCACCGGCGCCATGCTGATAGATAAGCTCCAGCGCGGCGAGGAAAAGTGGGGCGTGGTTCTCGGTCAGTTGGATAGCTTCCTCACCCGCTCCCATGACCGCGCGGTGTTCGGGCTCCCCCCACCCGAGCCCGCCCGCACCCGCGCCCGCGCCCTGCGCGAGGAAGGCAAGAGCCTCCGCCGCATTGCGGCAATTCTGGAAGCGGAGGCCGTTCCCCTCCCGCCCGGCCGGGGGAAGAAATGGCATCATAAGGCGGTGGCGAGGATGTTCCAGAGATTTGAGGCCCTGACCTCCCACATCCCCCCGCCCCCAAAACGGGCCGGCTCCCTGTCGCCCGACGTAACAGAGGAGGTACGACATGGCCGCGCTGAATAAAGTGCTGGTGCTCGGGAATGTGGGCAACGAGTTGGAAGTGCGCCAGACCCAGAGCGGCCGGGCGGTAGCCAACTTTTCGGTGGCGACGACAGACGCGTGGGGTGAGGGAGAGGACCGCCAGGAGCGGACCGAATGGCATCAGGTGGTGGTGTGGGGAAAGCTGGCCGAGACCTGCGGACAGTATCTCACCAAGGGCCGCCAAGTCCTGGTGGAAGGCCGGCTTCAGACGCGGAGCTATGAGGATCACGACGGCCACAAACGGTTCGTGACGGAGATTGTGGCTCAGCAGGTGCAGTTTCTCGGGGGACGGCCAGAACACGGCCCGGCAGAGCAGGAGGAGGCGCGGGAGCTGGCGGAAGGGGAAGCGGAGTATCAGCGGGCGTGGGCGGCCCGACAGGCCGGCCGGCCCCGCGATTAAGGGGGGACCCGTGGGAGAGGGACACACCGCCGCCTTTCATCGGGGCCTGCGGGATGGCCTGACTTTGGGCCTCGTCCTGGGCGGGGTCCTCATCCTGACCCTGGCCACCACAATATGGTGCGCTTCGCTCGCGCTCCGCGCCGCCCCAGTCGTCTCCCCGGCCGCCCTAAAAGGAAGCCCCCCATGACCAAAGAACAATACCTCATGCTGACGGGCTGGCTCCTGGCCGCGGGCGTCCTGGTCTTCGCCTGGTCCACGGCCCTGACGCTCTTGCTCGGCCGCTCCCTCAACAGTATGGCGCCCTGGGCGGTGGTATCGTTCATGGTGGAATATGGCTTTTCCGGCCCGTCCGGCTCGTTCTTGTTGCGTAGCTTTCTGATGGCGTTCACCGTCGTCGGCGTCGTGCTCGCCGCGTTCCTGCTTATCAAGCCCCCCGCCTGGTACGGCGATGCGCGCTGGGCCACCACCCTGGAGATCGCGCGCGCCCGGTTGCAGACACCACGCGGCCTGCTGCTGGGCAAAAAGGGCAGCACGTACCTCATCAACGACGAACCTTTGCACACGCTGGTGGCCGCCCCCACCCGCTCCGGAAAAGGCGTCGGGATCGTCATCCCGAATCTCTTGACGTGGAACGGCTCGGTCGTGGTCCTCGATATCAAAAAAGAAAACTACGCCCTCACCGCCGGCTACCGCGCGCAGCACCAAAAGGTCTACCTCTGGTCGCCGATGGATGCCCGCTCCGCCTGTTACAATCCCCTCGATTTTATTGAACCCGAAGGCCCGGGCCGGATCACCGATATTCAGAAGCTCGGGCAAATCCTCCTCCCCCGGCCGGATCGCGGGGAAGTGATGTGGACTAATGAGGCTCAATCTTTGTTCCTCGGCCTCACGTTGCTTGTACTTGATGACGAAAGCCACCCCCCCACCCTCGGGCAAGTCTATCGAATCCTGATGTCGGAAGAGCGGCTGAATAAAATAGCGGCTGAAGCCGCCACCAACCCTGACCTTGATCCGGCCGGCATGGCCGCCCTGGCCAATTACAAGGGCAAAGCGGAAAAGGAGCGCTCAGGCGTCAAGTCCAATCTCACCGCCGCCCTTTCCTTGTGGGCAAACCCGAACATCGACCAGGCGACCGCCCGCTCGGATTTTAATCTCCGCGAACTGCGGCGCAAACGCGCCACGGTGTACGTCGGGGTGGGGCAAGACCAACTCCTGACCCTCGCTCCCCTGCTGAATATGTTTTTCCAGCAAGCCGTCTCCGAGCTGACCCATAGCCTCCCCACCCACCAGGAACCCCACGAGGTCCTCTTTCTGATCGACGAGTTTCCTATGCTCGGCGCGATGCCCACGCTGCAAAAGGGCCTGGCCCTCCTGGCTGGCTACAAGATTCGGATCGTCTTAATTACGCAAGGCGTCGGGCAACTGGAAGAAATCTATGGCGCCCACGCCACGGAAGGGATTTTGCAAAACTGCGCCCTCCAGGTGTTCTTTGCCTCCAATGACGACAAGACCACCACCTACGTTTCCCAGCGCCTCGGCTCTCGCACCGTCCAGGTG
>WTHE01000284.1 GCA_011523315.1 Candidatus Binatota bacterium | reverse complement strand
GGACGTTGCGCTGATTTGCCGATGTATGACAAGAAGAGGCGAGAAGGAGGGTGCCACGTGAGACATAGACGATGGACTGAACACCGGCTGGGCCACGCGCTCGGCGTGTGCGGCCTTGGGTTGCTTTTGAGTGTGGCCACGGCCTGGGCTGCCGCCCCTGTGAATGAGGTGGACGGCGAGGCCATTTATCGCGAACACTGCGCCAACTGCCATGCCACGGCGACCCGCGCGCCAAAGTTCGAGGTGATGCGCCGGCTGCCGGCCGCGTTTGTGCTGCGCTCAATGGAACTGGGCAAAATGCGCTTCCAGGGCATGATGCGGACCGGCGCCGAGCGGCGGGCGGTGTCCGAGTATATCACCGGCAAGTCGCTCCCGCCCGTGACCGAGAAAGACCCGACGGTGGCCGGCTTTTGCAGCGACGCGCCGGGCGAGTTCCCGGCCGCGCACGCTGCGGCCGCGTGGAACGGCTGGGGCGTGGATGAGACCAACAGCCGCTTCCAGCCGTCCGAGGCTGCCGGCCTGAGCGCCGAACAGGTGGCCACACTCAAGGTCAAATGGGTGTTCGGCCTGCCCATGGACTACCAGACCTCACAGCCGACGGTTGTTGGCGGGCGGGTCTTTGTCGGCAGCCTGGGCGGCCACGTGTACTCGATTGACGCCAAGACCGGCTGCCTGTACTGGGCCAAAAAACCCAGGGCCGGCGTCCGGGCGTCGGTCGTCATCGGCCGGCTGCCCGACACCGAGCCGCCCCGTTACGCCGCGTATTTTGGCGATATCGAGGCCAATATGTACGCGGTCGATGCCCGAACCGGCGAAGAGCTGTGGCAGACCAGGGTGGACGATCATCGCCTGGCCCGGATTACCGGAACGCCGACCCTGCACGCCAACCGGCTGTACGTGCCGGTCACGGCCCTGGAAGAGGTGGCCGGCTCGGACCCGAGCTATGAGTGCTGCACCTTTCGCGGCCCGATTGTCGCCCTGGATGCCGGCAGCGGGCAACAGATCTGGAAAGCGTATACGATCCCGGACGAACCCAGACCGGTGCGCAAAAACGCCAAGGGGGTCCAGCTGTGGGGGCCGTCGGGCGCCTCGGTGTGGTCGGCCCCGACCCTGGATCTGAAAAAGAACGTCATGTATGTGGCGACCGGGGATAACTATTCCGATCCGCCTTCGCTGACCAGCGACGCCCTGGTCGCCTTTGATCTGGAAACCGGCGAGATGCTGTGGTCGCAGCAGTTTACGCCCAACGACGCCTGGAATGTCGGCTGTGAGTCGGAGGATCAGACCAACTGTCCTGAGGCCCGAGGGCCGGATCTGGATTTTGGCTCGTCGTCGATTCTGCGCGAGCTGCCGGACGGCAGGCGGATACTGGTGGCCGGCCAGAAGTCGGGCGTGCTGCACGCCGTCGACCCGGACAATAACGGCACCATTCTGTGGCAGGCGCGGGTTGGCAAGGGCGGCCTGGCCGGCGGGATTCAGTGGGGCCCGGCTGCGGATGCCAGCACGGTGTATGTGGCCCTGTCGGATATCGGGCTGAGAACGGTCGAGGATTCGCAGGCCGGCTGGACGACCGAACTCGACTCCAGCGTCGGGGGCGGGATGTTCGCCTACGATCTGGCCACCGGAAACCGGCTGTGGCATGTGCCGCCGCCGGGCTGTGGCGACCGCACGCAGTGCAGCCCGGCCCAGTCCGCAGCCGTGTCGGTGATTCCCGGGGTCGTGTTCTCCGGCTCGGTCGATTCCCATTTGCGGGCCTACTCAACCACCGACGGCACGCTGCTGTGGGACTACAACGCCGACCAGGAGTACGACAGCATCAACGGTGTGCCGACCCGGGGTGGGGCGTTTGACGGTCCCGGACCGACGATTGTTGACGGCGTGGTGTACGTCAACTCGGGCTATGGGCTCTGGGGCGCCCGCTCGGGCAACGCCTTGATCGCGTTTGCGCCCGGCGAATAAAAGATGGCCGGCCACGCCAACATCGTCGAACTCCAGCGCTTCCGGACGCCGCACTACCCGTGCCCGTATCTGCCCGGGCGGACCGCCTCGCTGCACTATCGGATTCTGATCGAGCTTGGTAGCGGGGACTATGAACACATGCTGAGACGCGGCTGGCGGCGCTTTGGCTGCGAGTTTTTTCGGCCGGCCTGTCCGGCCTGCGACCAGTGCCGCAGCCTGCGTCTGCCGGTGGCGGCGTTCCGCCCCTCGCGCAGCCAACGGCGCGCCCTCAAGCGCAACGCGGACGTAGAAGTCGTGGTCCAGGAACCGACCCTGACGGCCGAACACCTGCGCCTGTTCAACGCCTACCACCGCTTCATGCACCGGGAAAAAGGCTGGCCGCCGCACCGTCACAACCCGAACTCCTACGCCCGCAGCTTCCTGATGGGCAACTGGGAGTTTGCCCGCGAGTTTCAGTATTACCGGCAGGGCCGCCTGGTCGGCATCGGCCTGGCGGACGTGACGGCCGAGTCTCTATCCAGCATTTATTTTTTCCACGATCCGGCCTGGCGGGCGGAGTCGCCGGGGGTGTTCTCCATCTTACAGCAGCTGGCCCACGCCCGGCGGCTGGGTCTCAGGTATCACTATCTGGGCTACTGGGTCGCCGACAGCCAGTCGATGGCCTATAAGGCCAACTACCGCCCCCACGAGATATTGACCCGCTATCCGGCCGATGATGAGGAGCCGGAGTGGCGGGCGGTGTCCGCACCGTCGGCAGAGGCTTCCGCGCGGCCGAAATTCTCCCGCACACGGCCCAGCGCCATAAGCGGGAAATAGTGGCGGTACAGGTTGTAGTTGATCATGAAACCGCGCTGCAGCTCGGTGCCCTGGGCAAAGCGCTGCTTCATTGCCTGGACCTGAAGATCGGTCCGCGCGCCCGTGCCATAGCCGGGGAAGCCGGTGCCGGTATAGTAGGGCTCGTCCCAGCTGCCGTCCCGCTGGGTGCCGAGCAGATAGTCCGTCCCGCGTCGAACTGCCGCCTCAAACTCGCGCCCGTCCACGGCCACCAGGGCCATCAGCGCCCAGGCGGTCTGGGACGCGGTGCTCGGTCCCGTCCCCCGCAGGCGGTCATCCATGTACGACGCGCAGGTTTCTCCCCAGCCGCCGTCCGGGTTCTGGTGGGCGGCCAGCCACGCCCCGGCCCGCTGGACTGCGGTCGCGCTCATGTCTTCACCGATGGCCTTGAGCGCCGGCAGAACCGCAGCCGTGCCGTAGATATGGTTCACCCCCCAGCGACCGAACCAGCTGCCTTCGGGCTCTTGTTCGGCGCGCATATAGGCCAGGGCGCGGGCCATTGCCGGATGAGCGGCGTCGTAGCCGAGCAGCCCGAAGGCCTCCACCACGTGGGCCGTGACATCGACGCTGGGCGGGTCGAGCGCCTCGCCAAAATCGCAGAACGGAATCCTGGTCAACAGCTGTGTGTCGTTGTCGCGGTCAAACGCGCCCCAGCCGCCGTTGGCGGACTGCATGGCCAGAATCCAGTCCACGGCCCGGCTGATCGGGGCGTCAAAACGCCCGTCGTCCGGGCACTGTTTGCGTAGCTGGGCCAGGACGATCAGGGCGACCGCAGTGTCGTCAATATCTGGATAGGCGGCGTTGGCGCGCTCAAACGCCCAGCCGCCGGGTGTGACCTCGGGCAGCTTGACCTGCCAGTCTCCGTTGGTGACGACCTCCTGGCCGAGGATCCAGGTCAGGGCGGTCTGCATCGGTTCCGACTGCTGGAGCCGGTGGCCGCAGTCGAGCAGGGCCAGGCTTGCCAGCAGGGTATCCCAGACGGGTGACTCGCTGGCCTGAATGTGCAGCCCGCCGTCCCGCTCATACGACCAGTGCTTGTCAAGGGCGGCCAGGCCCGCAGCCACGACCGGGTGGCTCAGCGGGTAGCCCTCGACGTGGAGCGCCATCAGACTGTAGATCCACGGGGGCTGAATGCCGCCCCAGGCGCCGTCGGCGTCCTGATGTCTGATGATCCACTCCAGACACTGGCGGATGGCGGTCTCGCGGCCGGGCGTGAAGCCGAGCTGCTGATAGGCGTGCAGCCCGGCGTCGGCGGCCAGGAAAAACGTCTGCCAGGAGAACAGGCCGGCTTTGCGCGGCAGGCCGGTATAGGTCCGCTGCCGACCCAGCGGAAAGAGTTCGTCCAAACGTCGCTCGGGCGGCAGAGGGCGGGAAAAACGGCGGGCCGATAGCACCGTCAGTGGCACCAGGGTCGCCCGGGCCCAGGAGGCAAAATTGTAGATGCTGAACGGAAACCAGCCGGGAAAGGCAATCACCTCGGGCGGCAGGCAGGGCGTTTTATCCCACGGCCACTCGCCGATCAGGGCCAGCCAGTAGCGGGTAAAGACGCGGATGGTGTCGAACCCGCCGTGGGCCAGGATCCAGTCCCGGGCTTTTCTGAGGGCTGGCGTGTCGGGCGCCAGACCGCTGGCCCGCAGGGCGGCGTAGCACTCGACGGTGGTGTTGATATCGCCGTCCGGCGCCGCGTAGTAGATCTCCCAGGCGCCGTCCTGGCGCTGAGCCTTGAGCAGGGTATGGACGATGTCGTCTTTGCGCGGATGCTCGTAGCCCAGGATATGCATGGCCAACAACCACTCGGCCTCCATGCAGCAGTTGGACTCCAGCATGCCGACCCAGGTGCCGTCCTCGGCCTGGTGACGGTACAGCCAGGCGGCGGCGGCCTGGATGCCGGCGTCGAGTCGGGGCAGGTCAAGGGCGGCATCAGGTGCGGTGCGTGGCATAGGC
>WTHE01000583.1 GCA_011523315.1 Candidatus Binatota bacterium | reverse complement strand
TTGATCATCGTCGGGGCTTATTCCTTGTCGTGCTGTTTGCGCTGGCGGTATTTCTCGACCATATACGAGCCGGCCGCCACCCCGCCGCCGTCAACCACCAGAACCGTGCCGGTAATGAAGCTCGAGTCGGGCGAGGCCAGAAACAGGGCTGCATGGGCAATTTCTTCAACCTGGCCGAGACGGGCGATGGGCATGTGCTGGGCGCGCTCGCGCAGGGCCTGCGGCGGCCAGGTTTTCAGCAGCTCGGTTTCAATCGGGCCGGGCGCGATGGCGTTGACGGTGATGCCGGAGTCGGCCAGGTCGAGTGCGGCCGAGCGGGTCAGGCCGATGATGCCGGCTTTGGCCGCGCCGTAGGGCGCCAGGTTGATGGGTCCCATCAGGCCGGCCACGGACGCGATATTGACAATCCGGCCGTACTCCTGCTTGGCCATCTCCCGGGCCGCAGCCTGGGCGCAGTAGAACGAACCGGACAGGTGGATATTGATGTGGCGCTGCCAGTTTTCCTTGCTGACTTCCAGGAAGCGCTGGCCTTTGCCGATGCCGGCGTTGTTGACCAGAATGTCGATCTTGCCCAGGGCTTCGACCGTGGCCGCAACGAGAGCCTGGACCTGGTCGTAGTCACTCACGTCGGTGTGGTGGACAAAAGCCCGGCGCCCGCGCTGGCGGATGTCCTCGGCCGTGGCCTGGGCGGTGTCCATATTCAGGTCTGCTATGGCAATATCCGCCCCCTCGGCGGCAAAACGCAGGGCAATCGCCCGACCGATTCCCTGGCCCGCCCCGGTAACGAGGGCGGTCTGGTTCTGGAGCTGCATCACTGACCTCCTGTGTCCTCAGAACATCAAGGTGATTGTTGTCCTCCCCCACCCTGAATCCACTCAGTAAGCTTGTCCCGTATCCGCTGTAGACGCTCTGAGCCAATCTCGCCAATCGCTCCAACTAAAAGGTCGGCAGGAGTAACCGCGAGTCTCGCGATGCGGATAATACTTACCACTTTGAGCCCAGAACTGGGGAAGTCTGAATCACTCGTGTTGAGCGTCTCATCGAACTCAGACACAGCTTGTCGTAGCTGGGTAGAAATCATGCAGACAAGCCAGTCATCATACGGACCCGGCACGGGCGAGAGGAGCAAAACGGGTCTCGGTTTTCCCTGGGCCAAAGCGACTGTCGGAAACTGAGCAATGGCGATCTGGCCGGCTCTTCTCACCTCCACCTCTCCTTGAAATCTTTCTCAGTGTATTCAGGCCACTCCTCATCTTCCATGCCACGTAGAGCAGACCGCAAAGAAAGTGCAGACCAGTGCCGGTCTTCCTGACGAAGCTTGTAGGAGAGGTATCCCACAAAATCGAGGACCTCTTCCTGCATGCGCTCGGGCAAGGCTTGGACCTGCTGCTTGATTTGATCGGCAATCCTCATGGCGTGTCCTTCTTGCTATCCTCAACCAGGATGCCCTGTTCCTGCAAGTCGCGGATCTGCGCGTCCGAATAGCTGCCCAGCTCGCGCAACAGCTCGGCGTTATGCTGGCCCAGACGGGACGCCGGACCCGGAATGCGCGGCGGGGTCTTGGAGAACTTATGCGGCGACTTGAGCAGCAGCAACTCGCCATAATCGGGGTTGGGCGTTTTTTCGATCATGCGCGATCTCAGGTGCGGGTTCTCGGCAAACTGGCCGATCGACAAAATCGGCGCGACCGGCAGCCGCAGCTCGTCGGCCATGATGCGGATGGCCTCCTCGTCGCTCGGCAGCGACTGCAACCACTCCTCGATCATGACCCTGAGCGCGTCGGCGTTCTGAATACGCCAGCGGTTGGTCTTGAACTCGGGCGAGGCCAGCAGCTCTTCGCGGCCCATGCGCTTGACCAGCGTCACCCAGTGGTCCTCGGTAATCAGACCAATGGCGATATAGCCGTCCTTGGACTTGAACGACCCGTAGGGAAAGGCGCCGCTGCGCTGGTTGCCGCCCCGCTGCGGGTCAACCTGCCCGTCGGTGATGCTGTAGGCGGCCAGGGCCCAGTCGTGGGCGTTATAGGTGCAATCGACCAGCGCCAGATCAATATACTGTCCCTCACCGGTCCGCTCACGGTGGAACAGCGCGGCGCTGATCGCGCCAAAGGCGTTGAGCGCGGCCATGTGATCGCCGACCGCCGAGCCCGGATAAGCCGGATAGTCGTCGGGCTCGCCGATCATATGCAGGAAGCCGCCGACCCCCAGGGCGACTAGGTCGTTGCCGATCCGGCGCGAGTACGGCCCGGTCTGGCCGTAGGTCGAGACCGAGCACATGATGAGGGCCGGGTTGATCGCCGACAGCGCGTCATAGCTCAGGCCATAGCTGGCCATAATGCCGGGCGTGAAGTTCTCGAACACCACATCAACATTCTTGACCAGCTGTTTGATCAGGGTCTGACCCTGGGGCGTCTTCACATCCACCCCCAGGCTCTTTTTGCCCCGGTTATGCATGATGAAGTAACTCGGCGTGGCGCCGTCCTTGCCGTCCTTGGGCACAATCCGGATATGGCGGCTGTGCTCGCCCCTGGGCGGCAGCTCGACCTTGATGACCTCGGCGCCCAGATCGACCATCAGCCGGGTGGCCTGCGGACCGGCCAGCCACTGGGTAAAATCGAGCACCCGGATACCTTCGAGAATCTGTTGTTGGCCTGCCATGCGTCTTTCCCCACGGATTAGAAACTCTTTCAGAAACTCTTGCCGGCCATGAAACCACCGTCAATCGGATAGGTCGCGCCGGTGATGAAATGCGCCTCGGCCGAGGCCAGAAAGAGTATCAGGTTGGCGATTTCCTCGGGCTGCGCCCAGCGTCCGGCCGGGTGGAGTCGGCGCAGCGAGGCGACCACATTCGGGTCGTCAAAATAGCCGGCCGTCATGCCCGTCTCCACCACTCCGGGCGCAACCGCGTTGACCTGGATGTCGTGTTCGGCCAGCTCCATGGCCATCTCCTTGGTCAAGCCGACGACGGCGTGCTTGGAGGACACGTAGGCGGCCCGGTTCGGTACCCCGACCAGGCCGGCCACCGAGGCCAGGTTGACAATCTTGCCGCCCCGGCCCTGGGCAATCATGCGGCGGGCAACGGTCTGGCTGCACAAAAACGTACCGCTCAGATTGGTGGCGATCACCCGCTGCCACTCAGTAAAATCCAGCTCCAGAAACGCCACGATCTCACGCACGCCGGCGCTGTTGACCAGGATATCAAGCCCGCCAAGCTCGCCCACCGCGTGATCGACCGCAGCCGTGACCGAGTCGGGCTGGGTCACATCGAGTTGCACGGCGACCGCTTTTGCGCCCGCGTCTGCGAGGGTGTCCACGCTGGCCTGAGCCGCTTGGAGATCAAGGTCGGCCGCAGCCAAGGCCGCGCCTTCTTTGCCAAAGGCCAGGCAGGTCGCCCGGCCGATACCGCTGCCAGCTCCCGTCACCAGAACACGTTTATTCTCAAACCGCATATGCGCCTCCTTATATCCTGCTCACCGCAGGCACAAGACCTTCAGATCCGACTCAGAGCTTAACCGGTAGACCACATTTTTCCAGTGGGAAGGAGGTTCCTGGAAGCTTGAAGCGGGCGGAGAGAGCGCCCTGCGGGGGGCTGTTGGGCAAGCTGAGCGTATGAGCTTGCCTTTTTCGCCTGTCGGGTTCATCTTTTATGGACACTGTCGTTAGACATATCACCCTGACTGGAGGCACGCATCATGAGTGACAAGGACGAGTGGTCCAAGGTATATTCGGCGCTCGCCGATCCGAGTTGGGACTTCAGAACCGTCGAGGGTATCGCGGAGGACACCGGATTGGAGCAGGAACATGTAGGCCGCCTGCTTGACGAACATCAGTCCGACATACGCCAGGCCGTATCGCGGAAGTGGGGTATCCTCTACACCCTGCAATCCCGGCCCGTGAAGCCGCGCGAGTACATCGCCGACATCCAGATGTTCGCCAGCAAGTCGTTTTAATCAGCGCTGCGATGGAGATGGACTGGCAACCAGTCTTTTTTGGATTCGTGGGTGGTTGCGCGGTGGAGGCTCTTGAATGGTTCCGTATTCGGAAAGAACTCCACAAGGGCGTTCCCGACTGGTCGAAGAACTGGTTGTACTGGATAGTGACCGTAGGCATGGCTGGTCTCGGCGGCCTGCTCGTCTTCATGTATCAAGCTTCCGGCGTTGAAGTGAGCCCGATAGTGGCATTCAACATCGGAGCTTCAGCACCATTGATACTTCAATCACTGATAGCACAGGTCCCGGAGATTGACCGCGGAAACGTCAAGTGACGGCGTTACGAGGGGATGTCACGTGCGAATCAATGCGAGATTGGATGACGAGCGGGCGGAGAAGCTGCGGCAACTCCAGTCGCTGACACGGCTCAGCACCAGCGAGATCGTCGAGCACGCAATCGACCTCTTGCACCGCTACCAGTCCGAGCGATCCCGCGACAAGCTCGACGCCCTGTTGAGCAGCGACTTCGTGGGCTGCGCCAACGGTCCCGCAGACCTGGCGAGCCAATACAAGCCCCCCCTTGCCCGTGACCTGGAAGACAAGCATGGTCTTGGCTGACACCGGCGGCGGTCAGTCGCACGGCACTAATTTGTCACCGCTGGCAACAACTGAGCACCGGAACCCCTCATAAGCGTTTTGCTCATAGCTCAGCTTGTCACATTTACACGAGCTGAACTCTCGAAAGTATACTTTTTCCATCAGTTCCTTCAGACCATCCTCTTGGGCAGCCGCACATGCCTCTTCAAGTGTCTTCCC
>WTHE01000468.1 GCA_011523315.1 Candidatus Binatota bacterium | reverse complement strand
TGCCGAGTGTCGGCGCAGCTGTCGGTCGCGGTCCCCGGAACGTTCCCGTGGGCAAGGAGAAAAATGCGGTATTGACGGACAGGCGACACGGACACCCGCCTCACCCCTTGCCGACTTTCGTCTTGAGGGCAATACTGAGCCGCAATCGACCGGACGCTGATGTGAGCCTTCCTCCATGCGCTTGCGTGAGGGCTGCGGCCGGACATGACGGAGCAGGCCGTCGTGGGCCGTCGTGGGCAATGATGACTGCACTATGGCTGTTCTCCATACTTCTCATTCGATGAACCACCGCTTCGGCGTCTGTTTGGAGCAGCTGACCCGGACAGTCGCCATGGCAGGCGGCCTGCTGCTGGTCGGGATCATGGCCATGACCGTGGCCAGTGTCCTCGGACGCTCCCTCTTCAATGCGCCGGTTCCGGGCGACTACGAGCTGACCGAACTCGCCTGCGCGATCGCCGTGTTCGCCTTCTTCCCCTATTGCCACCTGAAGAATGCCAACATCGTCGTCGAATTCTTCACCGCCCGGCTGCACCCGCGCCTCAAGACGGCGTTGGACACGCTGCACAGTTTCGTCTTCACGGGTGTCGCGGGTCTCGTCGCCTGGCGCCTCCTGGTCGGCGGACTGCACAAACTCGAGGATGGCGAGACCACGCTGTTTCTCGGCATCCCGATCCATTGGGGCTACTTCCTGGCACTCCTGGGGGCGGGCTTGTTGGCCGCAGTCTGCATCTGGGTGTTCTTCCGTCATTTGCACCGACTCAGACGATGACCAGTGTTGAATTCGGCGGCCTCTTGTTCGGTATCTGCCTGGGGCTGATCGCTCTTCGGATGCCGGTCGGGGTCGCGATGTTTGTGGTCGGCGGCTTCGGCTTCGCCTCGCTGGCGGGCTGGTCGGCGTTTCTCAACCTCCTCAACACCGCCCCGTTCAGCCGGGTGTCGAGCTACACCCTCTCCGTGCTGCCGCTGTTCCTGCTGATGGGTCAGTTTGCGACCCGGGCCGGGCTCACCCGCTCGCTGTTCACAAGCGCCCGCGCTTGGGTGGGGCACTATCGCGGCGGGCTCGCCATCTCGACGATCTGCGGATGCGCGGCGTTCGGGGCTGTGTGCGGTTCGTCGATCGCGACCGGAGCGACGATGGCCTCGGTGGCGCTGCCCGAGATGAAACGCTACGGCTATTCCGGGGCGCTGGCGACCGGCACACTGGCCGGCGGCGGCACGCTCGGCATTCTGATCCCTCCCTCGGTCATCCTGGTCATCTACGCGATTATTACCGAACAATCCGTCGGCAAGCTGTTCCTCGCTGCGCTCATCCCCGGTCTCATCACGACGTTTGGCTATGCGATTGCGATCAGCCTGTATGTGCGGCTCAAGCCCGAATCGGCGCCGATTGCGCCGGCCGTGCCGTTCGGCGAACGCGTGCGCAGCCTGGGCGCAGTATTGCCGGTCGCGGCGATCTTTGTGCTGGTCATCGGCGGCATCTATCTCGGCGTGTTCACCCCCACCGAGGGCGCTGCTATCGGCGCTGCGGCCACCGCCCTGGTCGCGCTTGCCGCTGGTCGGATGAGTTGGGCGAGCTTTGCGTCGAGTCTGCTTGATACCGCGCAAGCCACCGCAATGGTCTTCATGATTCTGATCGGCGCCGATATCTATAGCGCCTTTCTGGCGCTGTCCCAGATTCCAGTCGAGCTGGCGGACGCCCTCACGGCATCGGGGCTGGCGCCGATAGCGATCCTGATCGGTATTCTGGTCGTCTATCTGATCCTCGGCTGCGTGATGGACAGCATGGCCATGATCCTCCTCACCGTGCCGGTGTTCTTCCCGCTGGTCACCGGGCTTGATTTCGGCTTCAGCCAGGAGGAGATGGCGCTCTGGTTTGGGATTCTGACGCTGACCGTCGTCGAGATCGGGCTGATCACCCCGCCGATCGGCCTCAACGTTTATATTATCAATTCGCTGGCCGAGGGTGTCCGGCTTGGCGAGTCGTTCCGGGGCATCGTTCCATTCCTGCTGAGCGACCTTGTCCGCGTCGCGCTCCTTCTGGCCCTGCCCGCGACCTGCCTGTGGCTCCCGGGGCTGCTCTAGTTGCTATACCTAGTTGCTATACCTAGTCGCTATATTTGGCGACCAAGCGCTTTGCGTCGGCAATCAGCGCCCGTCCGTCATATCCCATAGCGCTGACCTTCTCGATCCAGCTCTCGACAACCGTCCGGGTCGCCTTCTCCCAGCGCGCCCTCTCCGCTGCGGAGAGTGACACAATCGGGTCGCCCCGCTTGAGCGCAAGGGCGCGGCCCGGCTTCTCGTCGTCCTTCCACATCCGGCCGAGTCGTTTGGCCAGTGCCATCCCCGTGCTGTCGTCGATGATGGCTCTGATATCCGGCGGGAGCTGCGCGTAGCGCTGCGTGTTCATGGTCATCACGAACACGGCGCAGGAAAGGGCGACCTCGGTGTGGTATTTCGTCACTTCGTGCAGGCGGAGGGGACGCAGGATGGTCCAGGGCATCCAGGTTCCGTCGACGACGCCTCGGGACAGCGCCTCGTAGACGTCAGGGGCCGGCATACCGACCGGGATGGCGCCGAGCGCCCTGAGCATAGACGCGCTGGTCCGCGAGGAGGCGCGCATCTTCAAGCCCTCGAAGTCCTCCAAGGTGCGAATCTGTTTCCCGGCGGTGTGGAGGTGGCTGCGGGCGGTGGCATGAAAGACCAACGGCCGGGTGTCCTTGTACTCGTTCCGCATCCACTTCCGGTAGAACTCGGTCAGGGCTTGGCTGGTCGCTACCGCATCGCCGGCGACGGAGGGCAGTTCGAACACCTCCGTCAACGGGAACCGCCCCGGCGAGTAGCCGGGCAGGGTCCAGACAATATCAACCACCCCATCACGCGCTTGGCCGTACAGATCTGACGGCTTGCCGCCCAGCTGCATGGCCGTAAACACCTGGATCTCGACCCGGTTCCCAGACTGCTCCTCAATCGCCTGAGCCCAAGGCTGTATGAACAGGCGATTGGCGATCGCCTGAGGCGCGCTGAAAGTGTGCAGCCGAAGCGTGATCTGCTCTGCGTCTGCACCGCTCGAAAGCGCGCAGACTATGCCCGCACAGAGCGCGGCAAACGTCGTCCATCCTGCGACCCCTCGGCGCAGCCTCATCTATTCCCTTTCTCAGATTTGTGAATCGTCCCGCCCCATTTTGGGTGGTCTCGCCCGTTTGAGCACCGGCTGAATTATCGCCAGATACATAAAGGTTTCAGAGGTCATGGGCAAGCGCGGCACGCACTGGACATGGCAGCGCGCCCACGTGACACAGTGACAAGCTGTCTCCGCCCCTACGTCATCCCCAGGGCAGCGCCAACTGCCCGAAGCGACCGTTGAAAGGGCACACACACGGTGCTAAGCTCCCAGCCCGTATCACCGGGGGAGATGTTCCTCGCGTGACATTCCTCCGCGCCGAGCCCGATTCAGCACCACCGGCCGGCAAGGGCCGCTCAGTCCGCTGGAACACAAGAGGAATGGCATGAGCACCAACGCATCCAAGCCAGGTTCCAGCGTTCGCTACCAGCCCGACGAACAACTCCCGGCGGCGCTTGCCCTTGGCCTCGCTCTGCAACTCGTCGCTCTCCTTTTGCCCGGTATCGTGTTGATTCCGACGACCATGTTTCAGGCCGCCGGCGAGACCGAGGTCTTCCTGGTATGGGCCGTGTTTGCCTCCGTCATAGCCTGTGGTGCCACCACCCTGCTGCAAGCAGTCCGGGTCGGCCCGGTCGGCGCAGGCTATATCCTGACGACAGGCCCACCCGGCATCGCTATCGCGGTCAGTGTCATGGCGGTCGCCGCGGGCGGCCCGGCCTTGCTGGCCAGCATGGTCTTCATCATGGCGCTCTTCCAGTTTGTGTTCTCCGCGCGTCTTTCGCTGTTCCGGCGGCTGCTGACTCCGACCATCACCGGAACAGTGTTCATGCTGACGCCGGTTACGGTCATGCCGATTATCTTCGCTCAGCTGAAGAATGTGCCGGACGGAACCCCGGCCTTGGCCGCTCCGCTGAGCGCTCTGGCGACCCTCCTCGTCGGTGTTGGTATCATGCTGCAGGCAACGGGACCGCTGCGCCTCTGGGCGCCGGGCATCGGCATTGCAGCCGGCTCAATGATCGCCGGGGTTTTCGGTCTCTACGACATCGCCCGCGTTGCTGAGGCGGCGTGGATTGGCCTCCCGAGCGTCGAATGGCCGGGCTTCGATCTCAACTTCGGGCCGGCTTTCTGGGGGCTTCTTCCGGCGTTTCTGTTCATCGCCCTGCTGTGCACAATCCAAACGATCAGCAGCACCGTTTCCATGCAGCGCCTCTCCTGGCGTCAGCCCCGAGCGGTGGATTTCCGAGCGGTGCAAGGGGCGGTGGCCGCCGACGGCGTCGGCAATCTCCTGTCCGGCCTCGCGGGAACAATGCCGAACGGGTTCCGTCCGACAGGCGCGGCGATGGCCGAGTTGACCGGAATCAGCTCCCGCAGTGTCGGCCTCGTCCTCGGGGCGTTGCTCATCACGCTCGCCTTCCTGCCGAAAGTGCTCGCCGTATTCCTGGCCATACCGAGCCCGGTGATCGCCGCTTTTATTACCATAACGATGGCGACGATTTTCATCCTCGGCATCAAGATGATCGTGCAGGATGGGCTCGACTATCGCAAAGGCTTAATCGCCGGCATCGCGTTCTGGCTTGGGGTCGGCTTCCAGAATGGCGTGATATTTCCCGAGTATGTCCTGGGG
>WTHE01000680.1 GCA_011523315.1 Candidatus Binatota bacterium | reverse complement strand
TCTCGAAGCCGATCAACTCGCCGTCGGCATTACACGCCGACCAGGGCTCGAACAGACCGAGCCCGACGCGCAGCGTCCCCCGATCCTGGACCTCCTCGATGACGCTATCAAACGCCCACCAAGGGAAAAACTCGGCCAGGGCGCGCGAGCTGCCCCCCCCGATCAGAGCCACAACGACCAGACCACACACGACGTGTTTTGTCCGCATGAGACACCTCCTTCGAAGATTCGCCCCGAGCCCTAGCACAAGCGCGGCACGGTTTTCAAATGCAGAAGGTTTGCGTTATCTGCCTCCAGGCGAATGTGCTCATCTGGGAATGAGCGACATTGCTGACGGTCCAGACCTCATCATCCAGGCTCGCATTCCTCAATCCGTTCACGCGCGCCACACCGGATCCCGGCCTTGCACAATTGCACAGAATCAGGAAATACTACGGGGACCTGTAAGGCAGAGTACACCCATGCAGAAGCAGATTCGCTCCAGAGTGCTTGCGGTCGGTCGCCCCCTGCGTGTCGAGCTTCAGCTTGATGGCGAGTGGCTCGAACGGCTCCGCAAGCTCCTTCAAGACATGGGCGAGGGAGACGCGACGTATCCGCTCCATCGCTATCTTGAAGAGCTGCTTGAGGCCGATATCGTCCATAGGGAAAACCACAGTCGTCGCCACGCCCAATACCTGGAACGAGAGACGATTATGAGTTGGTTTGAACAGGGACGTAAGGCAGAGAGCGACGCCCAGGCGGCTGTCGCCAAGCGTTGAGCTCCGGTTCCGGCAGCCAGCGGGAGAGAGGCCCGCATTTTCTGTGCGCCGTCCAGCGTGCTTTTTCCGCGAGCCGTTCGTGTGAGACCGGTCTATGAGCCTGGCCAAACTGTGCATCATCCTCGTCCGTCCGAAATACTCGGGCAATATTGGCGCGACCGCCCGCGCCATGGACAACTTCGGGGTGCAGGACTTACGTCTGGTTGAGCCGCCCGCCTTTCGCCGTCAGGAGGCGGATACCATGGCGGTCCACGCCCGGGGCGTGCTGGACCGGCTGCGGATCTATCCGTCGCTGCGCGAGGCCAGCGCCGACTGTCAGCGGGTCATCGGCACCACCTGCCGCTCGGGCCTGTACCGTGAGGGCGGGCGGGCGCCACGCAGTCTGGCGGCCGAGCTGGTACCGGCTCTGGACCTGAACCGCAGCGCGCTGGTGTTCGGCCCCGAAGATACGGGCCTGACCAACGCCGACTTGCGCTACTGCCACGGTGTGGCGACCATCCCGACCGCCGCTCATTTTCGCTCCCTCAATGTCGCCCAGGCCGTCCTGATCTGCTGCTATGAACTCTTTCTGGCCGGCCAAGATACCGCGACCGGCGACCCGCCCACCGCTCAATATCCAGGCGATGGGGACGAATCCGTCCACGTCGCAGCCCGTGAGCTTGCGCTTGCAGAACGCCAAGAGTTCATGTACGACAAATTGCAGCAGGCGCTCCTCAAGCTTGGGTTCCTGCACCGTGATAATCCAGACCACATCATGATGGCGTTTCGGCGCATACTCGGACGGGCGGGTCTGGAAGACCGCGATGTTCGCATTCTCCTGGGTCTGGCGCGCCAGATCGACTGGTATGCCACACATGGCTGGAGGTCACAGTCCTCGGAGCCGGCACGACACAACACGCAGTCAGCACACCGCAAATAGGCGAACCGCCGAGACACGGCCAGCCGACACCCACGCACCCAGGACGAGAACGACACAGCATGGCGGACATCATCTCCATACGCAGTCTTCGCCAAGCCCGGCGCCGACACCAGGAACAGGTCGCGCTCAGCAGCTGTCTCACGCTTATTGAACAGAGTTTGCACAATCAACTCGACGAATTTGCGTCCGCCCCTGAAGAAGAATGGCCGGTGCGGGCGAGTAAAATTCGGAAGTTGGGAGAATTATTGGAATACACGACCGGTCTGCTCTGAGGAGCTGCCCGGGCTCGAACGTCGCCCCGGTCACACGTCCGGTCCGTTACCCTGAAGCGTCCCCACCTTGCGCTTCAGGCCAGGAAAGGAGTGTCATGGCAAAAGCTGCCGATTCGACACCGAAACGTGGAAAATCCACGGCCAAAACCGCAACCAGCGCAAAAACGAGCGCGAGTGCGGCAAAAACAACGGCGGCCGCAAAACCGCGCAGTCGGACGACGAAACAGGCTGCCGCGGCATCCGCCCTGGAACAGCCGCTGGCACAGCTCACGGCCCGGGTCGACGCTCTGGAAGAAACCATCGCCACGAGCGTGTCTACGCTCCACACTCAGCTGCAAGCAATGCAGACCGAATGGCAGTCCATGAAGGACCTGCTGCAGACGGTGCAGCACGCCCAGCACGAATCCCAAGAGCGCCAAGTCAGTCGGGCGGCCAACAACGGCACCGATCCCGAGGAGCCGTCAGAGACCTTTTTGCCGGTTGTCGCCGACCTTATTCGACGCAACCTGACCGAGCACCTGTCGCCCATGACCGCCACCCTGCGCCGGCTTGAGGAACGGATCGGTTTTGTCAGCAATCGCCTCAAACCCGCTTCGGGCGGCCAACAAAAACAGTGGCGCCGGGACCAACGCGGGGACCAGCGCGACCAAGGCCACAATTTTCGCTCCCGCGGCCAGGGCGGGGCTCGTCAGGGACAGTCGGGCCAAGCCTGGACTCCCCCGTCTGCGGCGTCTGTTCAGGGACATTTTGCCCCCCGCCGGTATTCCAGCGACTTGCAGATCGGGGATGAAGAGGAGTAAGGGGGCAGGCGTCCCCGGCCGGCCGCCGAGGAGAACCTGCGAGGCAGCCGGCTAATCCAGGGCGTGGGGGTCGGCGCGCAGGCCGATATCACGCAGCGCGGCGCCAATCTGGCTCTTGCTCCGCTCCAGAGATTGAAACAGGGCAACCGCATCGGGGACCTCCGGGTCCCAGTAGGCGACTAGCTCGCCGTAGCGTTTCATGAGCGCCTGATTATCGGCAAGATCGTGGACAACCCGAGCCCAGTGATTCTTGCCGCCTTTGACTGGCTCGGGTTCGACGTCGGGCGTCTCGTCCCGAGCGGTCAGGGCATCCTGGAGGAGTTGGACGACGTGGTCCTGTTGTTCGGCAACCGCCCGGAGTTGGTCCGCTCCGGCGTGATGGGGAGCCCGTTCGGCATGCTCTCGCAGCTGTTGGGCGAGCCCCTGCTCTTCGGTACAGCTGAGCACCAGATCTGACACAAGACTGCGCGCATCTTTGCTGGACGCCGGGTCTGATCCAATCAGACGTTCCCAAAAACCCATGGCTTTCTCCAGATCGATCCGAGCCGCTGTCGGGCTCTTCAGGGGACCGGAAGTAGCGTGTCGGCAGCGGCTTGTCAAGTTCGGTTTGGGGTGCTGCTCCATGCCGGACGAACGAGAGAGGTTTCTTTCCCAACCGCTTTTCGTTATGAATAGGGCATACGTCTGAGCGTCCACCCGAGGAGGAAGAGACATGGCCCGGATCACCGTCGAAGACTGTCTGCACAAGATTCCCAACCGCTTCGAGCTAGTCGTCGTGGCGGCCCAACGGGCCAAAGAACTCCTCAAAGGAACGCTACCCCTGGTGTCGTCCGACAACAAAGAAGTCGTCACCGCGCTACGTGAAATCGCGGCCGAACAGGTCTGGAAAAAAACGCCCCAGGAATCGGACCAGGAACCGGAATAGTCCGTCCTCCCGCCCAGGCCTGAACAGGCTCTCCAGCCATGCCCCACGAGCTTGACAAGACGGCGCTCGAAGCCGATCCGGCCGAGTCCCCACGGCGGGCGGCTTCGAGCACACCCCAAGACCCTGAGACCGCGCCTGCGGACACCCCGGTCTCACCCGAGGTCGAGCCGCCGCTCGGGCCGGACACCGACACCGCGCTGGTCCCGACCGATTCGCTGAGCCGCTACATGGCCGAGATTCGGCGCTATCCGCTGCTCAGTCCGGAAGAAGAGCACACTCTCGCTGTCCGTTACAAGGAGTACGGTGATGTGCAGGCCGCCTACCGACTCGTCACGGCCAACCTGCGGCTCGTCGTGATGATCGCCCGCAACTACCAGCGGGCCTTTCGCAACCTGCTCGACTTGATTCAGGAGGGCAACGTCGGCCTGATGGAAGCGGTGCGCAATTTTGATCCCTACCGCGGCGTGCGCTTCCCCTCCTACGCCGTGTGGTGGGTGCGGGCATATATCATCCGGTATGTCATGAACAACTGGCGGATGGTCAAAATCGGAACCACCCAGGCCCAGCGCAAGCTTTTCTTCAACCTGGAACGGGAAAGAAAGCGGCTCGAAGCCGAGGGTTTCTCGCCCGGTCCCAAACTGCTGGCCCAGAATCTGGGCGTCAAGGAAGAGGAAGTGGTCGAGATGCAGCAACGGCTGTCTTCCCGAGACCTGTCTGTCGATACCCCGCTCGACGCCCACGACGAGTCGTCGAGCATGCTCGACTTTCTGGCCGACCCCCGGGCCACGGTAGAGGAAGAGGTCTCGACCACCGAGTACCGGGCGCTGGTCAGAGAGAAAATGGACGCCTTCGCCCAGACCCTGAGCGGCAAGGACGCCGTCATCTTTCACCAGCGCCTCTTGGCCGAGGAGCCTCTCACCCTGCAGGAAATCGGCGATCAGTACGGCATCAGCCGAGAACGGGTCCGTCAGCTGGAGAGCCGGCTGAAAAAAAAGCTCAAAGCCTATCTCGTCCAGGAGTTCACCGATCTGAGAGACCTGGATGTCGCTTTCGCCGATCAGCGCTGAGTCCG
>WTHE01000465.1 GCA_011523315.1 Candidatus Binatota bacterium | reverse complement strand
GTTTCATGGTCTCGGCCAGGTACTCCCACATCTGGGTGCGCAGAATGCCGGGGCAAATCGCGTTGACCCGAATGTTGGCCGAGGCGAGTTCTTTGGCCAGAGAATTGGTAAACCCCACCACCGCAAACTTTGAGCCGCAGTAGTGCGATAAGCCCGCCGCCCCGTTCTTGCCGGCCACCGAGGCAATATTGATGATGCAGCCGGCTCCCTGTGCTTTCATGGCCGGGATGGCGGCCTGGCAGGACAGAAACACGCCTTTGACATTGACGTCAAACGTCAGATCCCAGGCTTCTTCGCTCATCGTCTCTACCTGGGCGATATTCACCACGCCGGCGTTACAGACCAGGATGTGGACAGCGCCCAGCCGCTCACGCGTGTCTGCCACCATGCGCTGGGCGTCGGCTTTTTGAGTCACGTCAGCCTGGAGGGCGACGGCCCGTCGGCCCAGGTTTTTGATCACTTCGACGGTCTCCTGGGCGGCGCTCAGCCCGCCGACGGCCGCATTCTGGTACTGCTGAGCGGAGCTGCTCAGCTGCTCGATGTCGGCAATCGCCACGTCGGCCCCGGCCTCGGCCAGGGCCAGGCTGATCCCGCGTCCAATCCCTCGGCCGCCGCCGGTCACCAGGGCGACTTTTCCGCTCAGTTGTGCCATGTGGTCTCCTTCCTGTGGGTGAGCCGGGCCTGCGGACCCAGCGAGATGACGGCGTTTGCAGGTTCGTACAGCCGTCGGTAGGTGCGATAGTTGCGGAGCACTTTTTTCACATAATTGCGGGTTTCGCGGTAGCTGATGTGTTCGACAAACTCGTCGGCTGCGGCGTGCGGGAAGCGGCTGCGCCACTTTTCAACCGCGTCCGGCCCGGCATTATAGCCGGCCAGTCCCAGGATCAGATTGTCCTCATAGCGGCTGAGCAGCTGGCGCAGGTAGCGCGTCCCGAGGGCGATATTGCGGTCGGGGTCGGCCAGCCGCAGTGCCACGCCCGGCAGGGGCTGGAGCAGTTTTGTCGCGGTGCTGGGCAGCAGCTGCATCAGACCGTAGGCGCGAGCCCGCGACACAGCCTGGGGGTCAAACAGACTCTCCTGGCGGATCAGGGCCAGGACCAGATACGGGTCGAGCCGCTGGGCCTGGGCGTGGGTCTGGAGGACATCCCAGTAGGCCAGCGGAAAGTCGTAGCGCCGGCGTTTGCCTACCGCCAGGCCGCGGGCCAGCCGCAGGGCTCGATGATGGTCCTCCAGCCGGTGGTATTCGGTCAGGAAAAATTGACGAAAGGCCGGGCTGTTGGGGGCGGCCTGGTGGAGGCGGTCGAGTTCGCGGCGGGCGAAATCGACGAACCCCAGCCGGGACAGGGCTTGGCTGCGCCGGTGGTAGGTGGCCAGACGCGCCGAGAGCGCCGGGCGGTTGACGGTGGGCTGGGCTCCCAGGGCCAGCGGCCGGGGCGGGCGGCCGAGACGTTTTTCTGCCCATAAGGCGTAGTAGCCCTCGGTCTCATCCTGCTCATCCTGCTCATCCTGGATCAGCCGGCGATACAATGCCTCGGCCCGGTCGTGTTTGGCCTGTTTGCCGAGGCTGCGCGCCTGCCAGTACAGCGCGCTACGCGCCTCGGGGCTGTTGGGAGCCAGGCGGACGAGGCTGGCGAAGCCCCGCTCGGCCTGGCCGAAATCTCCACGCTGATAGGCCATCCAGCCCTGACGCCAGCGCCCGTCGCGGGCCACCGTGGTGGCGGGAAAGTGCTCGGCCAGCCGTTGGTAGATGCGGCTGGCGCGCGCATCGTCCTTGTGGGTCTGGTGGATGCGGCCGATGGCGTACAGGGCCTCGGCCGCCAGCTTGTGGCGCGGGAATTGCTCGGCCAAACGCTCAAACACGACCAGCGCCCGCTCGTCCTGATCGGTATTCCACAGCAGTCTGGCCCACACATACAAGGCCCTGGCGCTGTGTGGGGAACGCTCGGCCAGGGTTTGCAGGGCCGTGGCCGCGTCTTCGATCCGGTCCTGGGCCTGATAGATTTTGGCTGTGGCACGCAGTTCTTTGGCCGAGAGCTGGACCAGCGAAAAGTGCTGCTCAAACTGCTGACTCAGGGCTGCCAGAGCCGGGCGGTCAGCCTCCAGGGCGAGCAGCTGCATTTCTTCAATATAGCTAGCCGAATCCGTGGGACGAAGTCTCTCGGACCCCAGGCGGAGCCGGACAACGTGTGTCTTTGCCGCGTGACCGACGCTGGACAGCGCGGCCGTGCGGCGCAGCTGTTGATACAGCTCATAGGCCGCGTGGGCCTGGCCGGCGCGCTCCCGGGCCTGGGCGGCAACAAGCATTGCCGCGTGCCGGACCGACTCCGGCGCCGTCTTGACGCTACGGGCGCGGTCGGCCTGTCGGGCGGCCTCCGCCCAGTTTTTTTCCGCCTGGGCCAGCCGGGCCAGAGCCAGGCTGGCGTGTGCCTGCCAGGGGCTGGTGGGGTGCGCTTCCAGCAGTTGCAGCCAGGTGTGTTTTGCCCGGACGGGCTGGCCGGTCTCGAGTTGGGCCTGGGCCAGGTAGTACAGGCTGTAGTCGGCCAGCAGCGGGTCGGCCGCCACCGCCTGCTCCAATACACGCTCGGCCTGGGCGAAGCGACCGTCCTGGACCGCTCGGTAGCCCTGGCCGAAGAGCTGGCCGGGGCTGGCCGGTGTCTGGCTGCGGCCGAGGTCGGCAGACCAGGCCCAGGTCAGACACACCAGGCACATCAGCCACGCCAGCAGGGGAGTGAGCCTCAGGCCGAGACTCGGTTTTTCTCGGGATGTTGAGGAAGACGACATTTCCTATTATTCTCGTCCGTCATAACAAAAAAGAGGCGAGGACGCGAACGCATGTGGACGAAGAACGGTGAACACAAACCGCAACTGGGCTGGCTGGCGGTGGGCTGTGTGCTCATGCTGCTGGGCTGTAGCTCGATCCCGGGTTTCCGGTCTGAGCCCGAAGACGAGGGCGCTGATGTGGGCCAGCGGCTGTACCTGCAAGTCTCGGCCGAAGAGGCGCTTGATATCCTGACCGCGCTGGCCCCGGAACACGGCTGGGAGGTCAAAAGCATTGGCAACCAGTATGATCTGACCGGACCGCGCGGCAAATATTTCCGTCTCGAAGCCCAACGGCTGCTCGGTGGGCCGTCTGAAATGAGTGGAGTGTTTTTCAGCGACCCCAAGGGCAGCTATGTCCTGGTCGGCAAGCGCGAGATGGGCTTGCCAGAAGACCTGGTCGCTCCGCTCAAGTCAGCCATCGAGGCTGAGTCAGGCGCCGAAGCGCCGTAGCCGCAGCGAGTTGCCGATGACCGACACCGAGCTGAGGGCCATGGCCAGGGCGGCCAGCATGGGATTGAGCAAGACCTGGAAAAACGGGTACAGCACGCCGGCGGCAATCGGAATACCGGCCACATTATAGGCAAAGGCCCAGAACAGGTTCTGCTTGATCAGCCGCATGGTGCGGCCGGACAGGCGGAGCGCCGTTACCACCGAACCGAGGTCGGCCCGGACCAGGGTGATATCCGCAGCGTCCATAGCCACAGCCGTACCCGTACCGAGAGCGATGCCGACATCGGCCTGAACCAGGGCCGGGGCGTCGTTGATGCCGTCTCCGACCATGCCGACGACGTGCCCGTCGGCCTGTAGGCGCGCGATCTCGGCGGCCTTGTCCTGGGGCAGCACCTCGGCCACGACCCGGTCGATGCCGGCCTGGCGGGCAATCGCCTCGGCCGTCGGCTGCCTGTCCCCGCTGAGCATCACGATATCCAGACCCAGCCGGCGCAGCTGATCCAGGCTGGCCGCCGCCTCGGGTCTGAGCCTGTCGGCCACGCCGATCAGGCCGACGGCCCGGCCGTCGATGACCACAAACAGGGGCGTTTTTCCCGACTCGGCCAGGCGCTGGGCGTCCGCCTGGAACCGGCCGGCGTCAACCGCCCGTTCGTGCAGCAGGCGCTGGGTGCCGAGCAGGACGGCCCGGTTGTCGAGCCTGCCGCTCACCCCTTGACCCGGCAGGGCGCTAAAAGCCTGAGCCTCGGTCAGGCTCAGCCGCCGCGCCCGGGCGTGGCGGACAATCGCCTGGCCGAGCGGATGCTCGCTCGTCTGTTCCAGGCTGGCGGCTACCCGCAGCAGCTCGGTTTCCGCCATGTCCGGCGCGATCACGTCGGTCACCTCCGGCTGACCGGTGGTCAGGGTGCCGGTCTTGTCGAAGACCAGGGTGGTCAAGCCGTGGGCCCGTTCCAGAGCCTCGCCGCTCTTGATCAGCACCCCGTGCTGGGCGCCCCGGCCGGTGCCGACCATGATGGCGGTCGGGGTGGCCAGACCCAGCGCGCACGGACAGGCAATAATCAGCACAGCGACAAAATTCATGACCGCAAGAGACAGCGGTCCCCACACCAGCCAGACGATAAGGGTCAGACCGGCCAGGCCGATGACGCTTGGCACGAAGTAGGCCGCGATGGTGTCGGCCAGGCGCTGGATCGGGGCTTTGGTGGTCTGGGCGTGGCGGACGAGGCGGACGATCTGGGCCAGCCGGGTGTCCCGCCCGACATGGGTCGCCTCAAAGGTAAACGCGCCGGTCTTGTTCAGGGTCGCCCCCACCACCGGCTGTCCGGCCCGCCGGTCAACCGGGAGGCTCTCCCCGGTCAGCATGGACTCGTCGATCACCCCGGTTCCGCTGAGGATCAGCCCATCGACCGGGATCTGTTCGCCCGGGCGGACCGCGATATGGTCGCCGACCCGGACCTCGGCCAGCGCCACTTCGACTTCGCGTCCGTGGCGGACGAGGCGGGCGGTCTGCGGCTGTAAGTCGAGCAGCCCCCGAAT
>WTHE01000464.1 GCA_011523315.1 Candidatus Binatota bacterium | reverse complement strand
GCATTATTCCTTCTTTCGGTAGGGGCACGGCATGCCGTGCCCCTACCGTTTGTGACACCGGGCAGGCACGCGGGCCGGCCCCTACCCGCCCAGAGCAAACGAGCGTTTGACCTCCAGAAAAACGCGGCCGTTTCTGCCCGTAAAATACCCCCGCCTCAGCCGCCGGGCCGGGGCCGCGTACTGGCCGAAGAAGCCCGAGCGGGGTCCGATAAAAAAGTCCGCGCCGAGCGTGACCGACAGATAATCGTTGAGCTGATACTCGATCTGGGGTCGGATCAGCAACTCGCCGAAATTGATGCCATACAGGGCGATCAGTTCGGGAAACAGCGTCTCGTTGATGAAGTCGGCGCGCAGAAAGACCGAGACGATATTGTTGACCGCCTCATCCGGAATATCCTTGGGCTTGTTGAAGATCACATTCTGAAAAAACTGGAAGTTGGCCATCAGGTTGTCGTTGACCGTCCAGTCCAGGCCCAGCACATAGGACAAGAACTCACGCTGCCGGACGCCGTCCGCATCCCGGGGGTTGGTTGATATAAAATGTTGTCCCAGCTTCAGCCCGCCCTCGCCCCGGATGACGAACACGTCAAAGGCGTAGTTGAAGGTCCCGCCCAGCAGGTGGAACCGGGTGTGACGCGGCTCGACCAGAAACCGGTTGCCGCCAATCGTGCGCCGAAAGCCGACCGGGAAATCGCTCCAGGCATAAAAATAATTCAGCGACAGGTCCATATTGCGCAGGAAGCGGGTGATCCGCAGGCCGACCTCGGAATCGCTCAGCCGGCCGTCCCGAGGCTTTTTGGTCTTGGCCAGCTGGACCGCAGGCGACTGTAAGAACAGGTCGAGCTGTCCGCTTTCCCTGAACTGCCACTCGCTGCCCAGGTCTGCGGGCCGGTTGTCCTCAAAGTCGAGAAACCACACGCCCTCAAACACCCAGTCGTCGAAGGTGTAGTCGAGCCGTGCGCCCCACAGCGGGATGCGCGCGTCAATGAAGTCGTCGAGGATGAACTCCCGAAAATCCTGGGGGTTGATGACATCCAGAATCCGCAGGCCGAGCGACTCGCCCCACACCACCTGCTGGCGGCCGACCCGCAGGTCAAAATCGCCCTGGACGATTTCGAGATACAGCTCGCGCAGCTCGGCCTGGAAAAAATCGCCGCTGGCCCAGCGGTCAATCGGCCCGGCGCCAAAGTCGTGGGTGTTGCTCTCCAGGTGGTTGGCCGGGTCGATCAGCGCCCGCCCGATCGTGGTCAGGGTCATCCAGTCGCTCAGCTCGAAATCAACGTCGATCTCCAGCCAGTTCTGAGCCTTGGAGAACTGACGCGGCGAGTACAGCCGAAAGGCGGTCTCGTTTTTGATGAAGGCCACCCCGTCAATCCGCTCCTCCCACAGCTGGTGAGCCCAGCTCGGCAGCAGAGTTTTTTCGTCCTCCTCCTCCGGCGGCGGCGCGGGCACGACCGGCACAAACGCCCGGCGGGTGGGTGGTGCTGCCTGAGGCGGTTGTGCCGGCGCGGAGCTGGGCGCGGTCGGTGGCAGGGTGGCCAGGGCGGTCGCACCCGGACGACGAAACAGCACCTGGGCCTGCACCCCCTCAGCCGGCGACTGGGCAAAGACCAGGCGCAGCCGGTTTTCCTGCTGGCGCACCTCAAACGGCGGGATCTGGGCGCCGCTCAGGTCAACCACAAAGCGCAGCCGGTCCGGATGGGAGCCGACCCGCACCGCGCTGACCAGGGCGTCGCGCGCCGTGTAGCGTGCCGACGGCCCGGGCGCGACCGGCCCGGTCACATCGAGCACCAGCCGGGGCGGGTCGGACAGGGCAAAAGAACGCACGCTGTGGGGCGGCTGAGAAAACACAAAGCTGAGCGCCTGACGATTGTCCTCAGCCCCGAGCTGGAGTTCGTGCAGGTGCAGCCCGGCCGCAGCAGGCGTCGCTTCGCCGGACGCGCTAGGGGCGGAGGCTGGCGGCCGAGCGGGCGGGGCGGCTTGTGTCGCCGGCGCCGCCTGACCGGACGCAGTCTGGAGCGGCGGGAAGAGCTGCCGGCTGGCCTGGCGGTCGTCGCCCGGGGTTTGGACCAGCGCGCTCAGCCGCGTGCCGTCGTGCTCGATGGTATAGCTTGGCAGGCTGTCGGTCTTGAAGTCGAGCACAAAGCGCAGGCGCTGGGGATGCGCGCCCTGGCGGATACGCCACACGGTCTCGTCGTGGGTCGTATAGCTGGCCGAGCGTGTGCCCTGGGTCGGACCGCTGACATCGATGACCAGCCGCGGCGGGTCGGACAGGCCAAAGGCTTTGACCTCGCTCGGGGCGATCGAGAAGCGCCAGTTCAGCCGCTTGTGGCCGGCGCTGGATTCGAGCCGGAGTTCCCGGACCTCAAGCGTGGGCGGCCCGGAAGCCCGTAGCTCAGCAGTCTGGAGAGCGAGCCCGGCAAAGAGTCCGAGCCAGCCCAGGCTGATAATCCGACGCAGTGTTTTCATGTGTCTCGACCGCGAGCCGTCAGGTGCGCCAGATCTCAGCCCCCCACTCCGGCATCCACCATCCGAGCCTCAGCGCGTCCCCGCGTGCGGGCAACGCCCTTCAGCATTCAGTGTAGGTCGGGTTAGCCGTAGGCGTAACCCGACATCTCGTACTTGTCGGATTACGCTCCGCTAATCCGACCTACTCCAGCCTATCGGGAAACGCTCTAGGGCGCGCCCTTGCGCAGGGAGCGCTCGGTGAACAGACTCTCCCGAAAGCCCTGGTTGAATTTCACATTGCTGATATCCAGCTCGGTCTTGTGACCGGTGAGCTGATTTTCGACCACCGTTTTCCTCCAGTTCCAGATGCCGTCGATCTGCACCCAGTCCTGATACATGATCTTGAGCAGGCGACCCTTGCGGTCGTAGAACTCGACCTTGGGCGTGGTCCAGGTATCGGCATTCACCCAGGTCAGCTTCTTGCTGTAGATGTAGTTTTCCTTTTTGGCCACCGCCTGAACCACGTACAGCTTGGTGCCGTTGTCGTTCTCGACCCGGACCAGGGTGTGGGTGTCCTCCTCAACCTCGCGGTCACCCATGTCGTCGTAGATCATGTCGCTGCCCATGAACGAGTTTTCCTTGTCGCCCGAGGCAATCCGGCGCACCTTGCGCAGGGCCGGCAGATAGATCCACTGGTCGTCGTCGGCCTCGGCGTCCTCCTGCGACCAGTTCAAAAACGTGGTGTCTTTGACATCCGGCGGCGAGCTGAAATAGATGAACGACTTGCTCGACAGCCCCTCCTCACCGTCATAGTCCTTCCAGTAGCGCAGGGTGTGACGCCTGCGCTGTTTGCCGGCCTTATTGGTCAGCGTCCAGGTCGCCTCCGACACCTGATCGTCACCGTCTTCGCGCTCATCGACATTGATCGCAATCTGGAGGCCACTCAGCTCGCCCGGAACCTCTTCCGCTCCGGCGAACGCGGGGGCCACCAGCATGACTCCAGCCACTAGCAGAACAGTTCGCATCGTCCTTCTCCTTTCTCTCGCTCAGGCCCTGTCTTCAGGGCGGGTTGCCACAACAGAACCGTTGTGTGGACCGTACACAAAACGGGGCTTCCAGGTATTCAACATCACCGGCAGCAGCGTCATGGAGGCCACCAGACACGCCCCCATGTTCAGCGCCATCATCGCGCCCAGGTAGTAGTTGGGCAGGAACTTCGAACTCAGAAAGACGAGGAAGCCGCCGATGACCACGACGGCATTGAAAAAGATGGCTTTGCCCGAGGTCACCATGGTGGCCAGGGTGATCGCTTCCGGGTCGGTCAAGCCCTCACCCACTTTGAGCCGATACTTGTTGAGAAAATGAATCGTATAATCGATCCCGATCCCGATGACCATCGAGGCGGTGAGCGATTTGCCGATTTCCAGCGGACTCTGGAGCAGGCCCAGCAGGCCGAAGCTGAAGACGATCACCACCCCGATGGGAATGACCGTGATCAGACCGGCCATGAGCGACCGGAACATGAGCGCGGTGAGGACGAACACCGCGCCCAGTGAGGCAACCAGACTGGCGGCCTGGCTGCTGACGACCAGCTCACTCATCCGGTTGACAAAATACCCGTTGCCCGCAAAGCCGATACGAAAGCCGCTCCGGGTCTCCCAGTTGGTGATCGTCGGCTCGATGTTGACCAGCCAGCGCCCCAGACGGATGGGCAGCGGGTCGCGGTGGCTCCCCCCGCCGTTATCGGCCGACTCCGCGCGCCCGAACTGCTGCTCGGCAAAGTCCTGGGCGCGCTGGACCACGCGCAGCACATCATCCGTGCTGTCGGAGCGCAGATAAAACGCCACATTGGCGTGCTGGTAGTCATAATCGACGACCTCGTCGAAATCGTCCGGGTCGCCGGAGAACGAGTACAGCAGCAGGTACTGGGCGACCAGGTCACGGTCGGTCGGCACGACCTCCATCTCGGGCCGGTCCTCGTTCATGATCCGGTTCATACGCTTGACATACTCGGCGATGGACACCGAGCCGCCGACCATCGGGTCCTGTTCGACCTCGGCCTGCAGCAGGTCGAGTTTGGCCAGCAGACCGGGGTCTTTGAGCCGGTCGGGCTCATGGCCCTCAATCACCACATACACGGGCGTCGTACCCTGGAAGGTGTCCCGCAAGATCCGATCCGCCGTACGCACCGGACTGTCGGGATGAAATATGCCAATCGGTGAGGAATCGACCGGAATATAGCGGCTGCCGACCAGACACAGGCCAACGACCGCCAGCGTCGGCAGCCACACCAGCAGCGGACGCCGGGCCACCCCCCGGCCCAGGACGGCCAGCGTCCGGGCGGCCCAGCCGGTCGCCGCCAGGTCACCGCTGCG
>WTHE01000493.1 GCA_011523315.1 Candidatus Binatota bacterium | reverse complement strand
TGTGCGCCGCCCCTTGGAGCCATTCCTGTTCGTTCAGGTCAGTTTCTTCCATTTCTACTCCTTGCCATGAGATGAAGCGCTTGCCGCGTCAGAAAAGCGCCTCCATTGCACCGGATACACAAGCCAGGAACAGTCATCGGGAGTGTTTCGGTTTGCATCGCTTCCCTGGAGGCAGCCTATCCTCCCCTCGAAATTCCCCTGCGCTGGCGCGCCTTTCGACAGGGCTTCCTTCGCCTTCGCTCCGCTACGCTCAGGACGGGCTTTCCCCTTTGCCAAAGGGGGACTGAGGGGGATTTTCCTGGCCCGAGAGCCGCAGTCGGAGCGAGCCGCGAGGGCCTTGTCCGGGGCAGACATCTCCTCTGCCATTGCTCCGGCACAACAAATCTGAGATATACAAGCGCGTGTCTGCCTGGGAAAAACTGCGTCGCGCCCTCAGCCATGCCTTTGCCGTGCCGGCCCATTCCGCGCCGCTGACGGCCGAGGATCGCGCCCTGCTGGAACACATCGCCCAACGCCTCGCCCAGCGACGCCTGGAGGCACCGGCCATCCTGTTTCTGGAATCGGTCGGGCCGCTCAATTTCATCGGCAGCCAGGTGTTGCACGGCCTACGTCCGTTCCTGGAGCTGGTGTGCGACGCGACCGAGCTGGAACGCCTGGCCGTCCTGCTCGAACGCCGCGACAGCCTTGAGCAGCTCACCGCCTTGCTCTCCCACCGGGCATGAATCCGCACGACCTCAACGTCATCCTGGCCACCGACTGTGGCAGCACGACGACCAAAGCCATTCTGATCCAGAAGCGCGGCCGGGAATACCGCCAGACCCACCGTGGTGAAGCCCCGACAACGGTCGAAGCGCCCTTTGAGGATGTCACCCGCGGGGTCTTGAACGCCATTCAGGAGGTCGAAGACCTGTCCGGCCGGACGATCCTCGACGGCGAGCGCATTCTCACTCCGGCTCGGGCCGAGACCGGGGTCGATATGTATGTCTCGACCAGCAGTGCTGGAGGCGGTCTCCAGCTGATGGTTGCCGGCGTGGTCACAAGCATGAGTGCCGAGAGCGCCCAGCGCTGCGCTCTCGGCGCCGGGGCGATTGTGATGGACAGTCTGGCCTCCAACGATGGCCGGCCCGGCTATGAGAAGATCGAGCGCATCCGCCGCCTACGCCCGGATATGATCCTGCTGGCCGGCGGCACGGACGGCGGCACAGTCTCCCATGTGGTTGAGATGGCCGAGTACATTGCGGCGGCTCAGCCGCGGCCACGCCTGGGTCTGGGCTACCAGCTGCCGATTGTGTATGCCGGCAACAGCGCGGTACGGGAGCAGATCCGGGATATTCTGGGCGACCAGGCGGCCCTGTCCATCACCGACAATATCCGGCCCGTTCTGGAGCGCGAAAACCTCATGCCGGCGCGGCATACGATCCATGACTTGTTCCTCGAACACGTCATGGCCCAGGCGCCGGGCTATGAGCGGCTGATCGGCTGGACCGGCGCACCGATTATCCCGACGCCGGCGGCCGTCGGAATGATCATCGAGACCCTGGCCCGTCAGACGCAGATGAACATCATCGGGGTCGATATCGGCGGGGCCACCACCGATGTCTTCTCGGTCTTTCGGACCATCTTCAACCGGACCGTCAGCGCCAATCTGGGCATGAGCTACAGCGTGGCCAACGTGCTGGCCGAGGCCGGCCTGGACCAGGTCCGGCGCTGGCTGCCGTTCGAATGTGACGAGCAAAACCTGCGCAACCAGATCAAAAACAAGATGATCCGGCCGACGACTATCCCACAAACCGTGAGGGACCTCCAGATCGAGCAGGCGCTCGCCCGCGAGGCGCTACGTCTGGCCCTGGACCACCACAAACAGCTGGCGGTAGAACTCAAGGGCGTTCAGCAGGAACGCTCGGTGTCGGACGCCTTTGCCCAGACCGCCTCGGGCCAGAGCCTGGTAGACATGCTGGCCCTGGACCTGATCATCGGCAGCGGCGGCAGCCTGTCCCACGCCCCGCGTCGGGTCCAGGCCATGCTGATGCTGATCGATGCCTACGAACCGCTCGGCATCACCCGGCTGGCGGTCGATAGTATCTTCATGATGCCTCACCTCGGGGTGTTGTCCACCGTCCATGAACAGGCAGCGACCGAGGTGTTGCTCAAGGACTGTTTGATCCCACTCGGCACCTGCGTTGCCCCGAGCGGTCGCGGAAAAGTCGGCCAGCCGTGCTTCTCCTACCGTCTCGTCCAGCCCGACGGGCGGACTATTGACGGCAGCCTGAGCTGCGGCAGCCTGGAGCGGCTCAGCCTGGCCGACGGCCACGAAGCGCGACTCGAACTCAAGCCCAGGCGGGGCTTTGACTTTGGGGCCGGTCCGGGCAAGGCCCTCAGCGCTTCGGTTGTGGGTGGGACCGTCGGCCTCGTGCTCGACGCCCGAGGCCGACCGCTCGGCTTGGCGCCAGACGAGGCCGGCCGGACCGCCCAGCTCCGAGCCTGGCAAACCGCGCTCGACCTGTACCCCGATTCGGACTGAGCCATGGCCCACGCCTATACCCCCGGCCTGCGTGTTGCGGCCGACACCACTCTTCGCAAGCAACGCCTGCTGCCCATCCCCGGCCAGGTTGTGGTGACCCGGGGCGAGCGGGTCACAGCCCAAACCCAGCTGGCCCACACCGAACTGCCCGGCGCGGTCTACCCGGTCAACGTGGTCAACCGGCTCAGCATCGCGCCGGCCGAGGTTCACGCCTATCTGCGCAAACGAGAGGGCGAGACCATCGAAAAGGGCGAAGTCCTGGCCGAGAACACCCCCTGGTTGCGGTGGTTGCAGACCCAGGTACGGTCTCCGGTCAGCGGCACGGTTGACAGCATCTCAACGGTCAGCGGCCAGGTCTTTTTGCGCGAGCCGGCCGAGGTCATTCGCCTGTCGGCCTATATCGACGGTACGGTCGTCGAGGTCATTCCCGGCCAGGGGGCGGTGCTTGAGACACGCTGCGCCCTGGTCCAGGCGATTTTCGGGCTGGGCGGAGAAACAACGGGACGGCTCAGCCGGGCCGTCTCAGGGCCGGATGAAATCCTGACCCCACAGCATCTGCGGCCGGAGCACGCCGGCCGGATCGTGATCGGTGGCGCGCTGGCCCAAGCCGACACCTTTGCCAAGGCCAGAGCCCTGGGTGTCCACGCCCTGGTCGTGGGCGGCGTCCATGACCAGGATCTCAAAGCGCTGCTGGGCTATGACTTGGGCGCGGCCATTACCGGGACCGAACGCCTCGGCTTCAGCCTGCTGGTCACCGAGGGTTTTGGGTGCATCCCGATGGCCACCCGCAGCTTCGAGCTATTGAGTGCCAAGGAGGGGCAGCCCGCGTCGTGCAGCGGGGCGACCCAGATTCGAGCCGGCGTGATGCGGCCCGAGGTGATTATTCCGCTCGGGCGGGAGGAAGCGGCCGGCGACGTGCCTGACCGCCGGACGATCAGGCCCTCGGGTATACACATCGGTGATATGGTGCGGATTATTCGTGCACCCCACTTTGGTGTGCTGGCTCGGGTTCAGGCGCTACCGGCCGAGTTGCAGCCCACCCCGACCGAGAGCCGGGTGCGGGTGCTGGTCGCCCGCCTGACGGACGGGCGGGCGGTGACGGTTCCGCGGGCGAATGTGGAGATCGTTCAGGGCGAGGGAGTGACGTATGAGCGGCCATAAGCGGCTGTGCCGGCTGGTGGTTTGCTGGGCTGTCTTGGCGGCCGGGCCGGTCTTTGGCCAGGATATGGCGCAGGATCTGTCACTTGAAGCATTTGATACGCCCGGCGATGCCGGGGGCAGCGTTGTGCTGCGCTGGCAGGCGCTGCCGGCCGAAACGGCCGAGGCCAGCTATCAGGTGTTGCACGGCCAGCAGCCCGACGGTCCGTTTAGCCCCATTGTCGAGCTGGCCGCCACCAGTCACTACGAAACCGACCAAGCCGGCCCGTGGTGGGTGTGGGGCTCGCCCCGGCCCGACTGGCACCGGCTGGAAGTCGAGCTGGATACGGACGGCGCGGCGTTTTTCAGGCTCGTTCTGCTGGCGGGCCAGCACCGTTTTGAGAGCCGGACGGTTTCAGCCACCCCTCGGGCCAACCTGTTTCGCTGGTCGAAACTCAACAATCTGATCCTGGTCCTGGCCTTTGGCGCGGCCGTGCTAGTGTCTATTCGCCGCGCCCGCAACAACCCGCATATCTTTCTGCGCCGCATCCCCGGTCTTGAGGCGGTCGAAGAGGCGGTCGGGCGAGCGACCGAGATGGGGCGGCCGGTCCTGTATCTGACCGGCAGCGGCGAACTGAACGGCAGCGGCGATCCGTCCAACCTGTCAACCATCGCCGCCACGGTTATTTTGGGTGAGGTGGCGCAGCGCGAGCGCGTAGTGGATGCGCGCCTCGCGGGTGGCCATCATGCGGGCGCAGGTGTTGCGCAGCGGCATGTACATGCGGTTGGTCCGCGGGCTGTAGGCGCCGGCCTCCCAGTCCTTGCCGCCGAACCAGGTCGGGCAGGTCAGCACCTCCTGCCCTTCGGCGGTGAAGATGAGCTCCGCGTTCTCCGTCACCTCGCCGGTCGCGCCGTCGATGGCGCTGATGACGTTCTGCGTCACCGTCGGCCGCGCCCACAGGAACTCACCCGTCTCGCGGTCCAGCGTGTAGACGACGCCGGTCTTGCCGGGGATGCCGGTGAGCACCCTGCGCACGGCGCCGGGCTCCAGACGCGGGTTGATCCAGCTCACCGCCGCCGGGTCCGGGGCCACCGCGGTGTCGACCAGCAGCCGCTCGAAGGGGTGATCGAGGTCCCAGTGGTCGTTCAGGTGCTGGTAGTACCAGACGATCTCGCCGGTGT
>WTHE01000432.1 GCA_011523315.1 Candidatus Binatota bacterium | reverse complement strand
GGCAAAAACGCCCGCCGCCTCGATCATCGTGGCCGCGCTGAAGAGTGCGGTGCCGTAGCTCGGTCCGCTGCCCAGCATGACCAGCGTGGGAGCGGCGGCAACAGTCTCCTCCACCTGCTGACACGCCTCTTTCACGGCGGCGTTCGTGGCGTCCACAATATTGGCCAGGGCGACAAGCTCCTGGCGCAGGGCGTCCGCCTCGGGCCGAGACTGTTTGCCCCGCATTTCGCCCAGCTGAATCGCCACCAGCAGCAGCCCCAGCAGGCTGGCCTGGTAGGTGCGGATGCCGGGCGAGCGTTCTTTTTGGGGCAGTTCGACCACAATGGCGCGGTCCGCCGCCCGCGCTACCGGGCTGTCGGGCGTTCCGGTCACGGCCACGCTGAGCGCCCCGTGCTCTTTGGCGCGCTCAATGGCCTGCACCACGCGCTGGGTGCCGCCCGAGGCCGAGGTCGCCAGCACCAGGCTCTGCTGGCGCATCCACTGGGCGCCATAATCCACAAAGCGCTGGGCGCTCATCGGCCGGCAGCCCACATCGGCAAGGGTCTCAAAAGCCATCTCAAGCGCACACGAGGCGTGGTAGGAATCCCCGTCCCCGGTCAGGTACACGTTCTTGACCGCCGCCCACTCTGCGGGGCTGAGGACGGTCCCAATCTGTTGCGCAAACGGGCGGGTCAGCTGACGCAAATCGCCGGCCAGGCCGGCCAGCTGTCTCAGCATCACCTCGAACGTGAGCGGTTCCACAGCGGGCATGGCGCTATCCTTCCAGTCCCCGCACGATATCGACATAGGTCTTCACCCGCTCGATATCGATCTGCCCGCCCCAGCCGCCGCGTTCCAGGCAGGTGCCCACAAACGCCCCGTCCGCAGCCGCCATCAGCCGTGGCGCGTTCTCGTGGTTGGTATAGCCGGCCAGAATGACGGGCAGTCCGGGCATGCTTGTGCGCACCGAGGCGATCATCTCCAGCGTGGTGTTTTCATCGGGATTGCCCAGGGACACGGCATCCGCCCCGACATACTTTGCGCTGCGCGCCACCTCGGCCACCGGCTTGGCCTCGCCAAACCACTTGAACTGCATGGAGTCCACCTCGGCAATGACTTTGACCCCGCCGGCGTTGATCCGTTTGCGATACTCCATCACCTCGAGCGGAGTGGCCTCGACCATGCCGTGGGCGGTGAGCGTCATGCCCACCACCGCCCCGGCCCGAATAAAGCTGCCGCCCGCCACCTTGGCCACCGCTAGCGAAGCCTTCAGCGCGTTGCGCATCAGCTGCACCCCGACCTGGAACTCGTCGCCCGTGGTCTGCACGATAGCCTGGACGATCAGGCTCATGGCCGCCGTGCGGGCCGGGTCGGACTCGTCTTTCACGCTGTAGATGCGATCCACCGTCTGGACCAGACAGCCGTCCGCGCCACCGTCGTACAGTGCCCGAGCCGATTGCACGGCCAGATCGAGGGTCCGGCTGAAACTGCCCTCCTCATACAGCAGGGTGCCGGGCAACGGTTTCAGGTGAATCATGCCCAGCACGGCCTTGCGTTTGCCGAGACTGGTAAACTCTGCCATGTTCAGCTCCTCCACCTTGCGCCCGGCGCCCACAGCCTCAGGCTGTCCGGCCGTGGCGCAGCAGTCTGCCGGGCGTCGCCCCGCTGCACTGGCCATCGGTGAACGTGACCTGGCCGTTGACCACAATCCACCGATAGCCGGTCGCCTTTTGCACCCGCCGCCACTCGCCGGTGGGCAGGTCGTGGGCAATCTCGATCGGCTCGATGCCAAGCTCGGCCAGGTCGTACACCACGATATCGGCCGCCATGCCGGGCCGCAGCGTTCCCCGATCCTGAAAGCCGGCCGCCCAGGCCGGTAGACAGCTCAGCCGAAAATGCGCCTCTTCCAGAGACAGGGCCTGGGTGTCGCGCACCATCCAGGTCAGCAGATCGGTCGGCCACACCCCGGTAGTGAGGAATTTCATGTGGGCGCCGCCGTCGGACAGGCCGGCAATCGTATACGGCGAATCCATGACCTGCTTGTGGTGCTCGACCTGGACGTTCAGCAGCGGGGTGCGCCACTCGGTCTTGAGATCGTCGGCAACCGACACGTCGAGCAGGGCGTCGATGAAGTGCTTGCCCTCCTGCTGGGCAATCTGGATGACCGACAGTCCCTCGTATTTGTCCTTGAGGTCGGCTCGAAACACATTCTTGGCGATGAACTGGGCGGCCGCACCGAACAGGTCAATCGACACCTGGCCCGAGTCATACTCGGCCTTCATCGCCTGACGGATCTCGGGATCGGCCAGCTTGGCCCGCTTTTCCTCAAGCGTGCCGACCGTGGCCTCGCGCCAGACCGGGCTGTTGTCGAACAGGTTCCAGTCCTCGAAGGTAAAGGTAAACGGCGCCCGGACGGTGGCCGCCTGGCCGAACACCCGCCGGCCCCTGGCGTTGGCCTCGGCCAGCAGCTTGAGCTGGGTCTGGTAGAAGATGGGCAGCTGGTCGTTGGCGGCAATCAGGTTGTACAACACCGGCCGGCCGCTCTTCTCGGCCAGCTGTTCGTTAAAACCGAAGTCGCGTTCCAGCCCGGTCAGCAGATTCTGGAAGCCCTCGCTCAGGTCCCCGCCGGCCTGGGTGAACTGGATACAGCCCGCTCGGCGCTCACGCAGCACCGCCGCCAGGCTGAGGTAGAACTCGTCGGATAACACATCCGAAATCATGGGCGAGCCGTCATAGTCGCGCTGGACCGCAGCCAGGCTGTCCGGGAACAGGCGCTGGGCGCCCCAGCCGACCGCGCCGGCGTCCATGGCCTCGTGCAGCAGACGCTGAATGGCCTGGACTTCCGTGTCGTTCGGCAGCCGCTGCTTGGCCTCCTCAAAACCGCCCATCACATACGCCACCAGCGGGGTGACCGGCATCAGCTGGGACAGGTTGATGCCCAGCGGAATACGGTCCAGGTGATCCATCCACTCGGGAAAGGTTTCCCAGTCAAACGGCATGCTGGCCTGCATCGGACCCAGCGGAATGGCCTCATTGCGGGACAGGGACAGCATGGCCCGTTCGGCGTCCTTGGCGTGCACCGGCGCAAAACCGAAGCCGCAGTTGCCGATGGTGACCGAGGTCACGCCGTGCCAGCTGCCGATGGAGCAGTACGGGTCCCAGTGCAGCTGGGCGTCGTAATGGGTGTGCAGGTCAATCGCGCCGGGGGCGACAATACAGTCCGCAGCCTCAAGCACCTGAGCGGCATCGCTGGGCTGGAGTTGCCCGACTTCGGCAATCCTGCCGTCCTTGATACCGATGTCGGCCCGGTAGCGCGGGACCCGCGTTCCATCGACAACCGTCCCGCCTCTGATGACCATGTCAAATGCCGCCATACCATCCTCCTTGATTCGTGCTGTAGAGATACAAGGCCCCAGGGTAGCTGATATCCGGCCCCGGAAAAAGCTGGGGCAACTGCGCCAGTGTCTCCCTTTGCATTTCTTTCCTGGAGGAGGGGGATTTTCCGGGTGAGCGAATTGGCGTGAGAGCAGGCTGCTGTGGGCTATACGGGGGCACCATTCTCAACTGAGACATCACCGTATGCGCCCTACCCTTGCCAGCCCCCGGCTCGGCGGAGTAATGAACACAGGAGCACCAGCATAAGGAGGATTACATGGACATTGGCGTATTCTTTTTCACCTCGGCCGAGTCGGCCGACCCGGCCGTTGTGGCAAAAAAAGCCGAAGACCTCGGCTTTGCCTCAATCTGGGTCCCGGAACACCCGGTGCTGCCGGTCCACACCACCACCGGCTACCCGGCCGCGCCCGACCGGCCCATTCCGCGCACGGTCGGTATTATCTCCGACCCCTTTGTAGCCCTGGCCCGGGCCTCGGCCACGACCAGCACGATCAAGCTCGGCACCGGCATCTGCCTGGTGCCCGAGCGCAACCCCCTGCTGCTGGCCAAGGAGATCGCCACCCTGGATCACTACTCCAACGGGCGCTTTCTGTTCGGCATTGGCGCGGGCTGGCAAAAAGAAGAGTGCGAGGTCATGGGCGGAGATTTTCCGCGCCGCTGGACCCAGACCCGGGATTCGGTGCTGGCCATGAAAGAGCTGTGGACCACCGACGAGTCCGAGTACCACGGGAAGTATTACGACTTTCCGGCCGTCAAGTGCTTCCCCAAACCGGCCCAACAGCCCCATCCGCCGGTCCTGCTGGGCGGCTCGGCCAAGAATGTGTTCAAGCGCACAGTCGAGTGGGGCGACGGCTGGCTGCCGGTCAGCACCTCACCCAAAACGATCAAGGAGGGCCGCCAGACACTCAACGAGCTGGCCGCCGAGGCTGGCCGTGACCCGGCCTCAATCAGCGTCCTGGCCTTTGGCCAGCCCGGCCAGCTGCGCAAGCGCGACGACCTCCAGGGACTCGAAGAGGCCGGGGCCGAGCACGCCATTGTCTGGCTCAACGCCTTTGGGCAGGCCGAGGTCATCGCCGAGCTGGAAGAGCTGGCGGCGGAGCTGCTGGGCTGAGGCGGAGCGAGGAATGATGAATGCTGAACGATGAACGAGGAACGGCGGACAGGATGAAGAGCTACCCGTTCAAGCAGGTTGACGTGTTCACCGACCGGCCGCTGCGCGGCAATCCGGTCGCGGTCGTGCTCGGAGCCGGCGGGCTGACAGGTGGTGATATGCAGCGCCTCGCCACCTGGACCAACCTGTCGGAGACCACCTTTGTGCTGTCTCCGACCCGGTCCGAGGCGGATTACCGGCTGCGCATCTTCACCCCCAAGGGCGAGCTGCCGTTTGCCGGCCATCCCAGTATCGGCAGTGCCCACGCCGTGCTGGAGAGCGGTCTGGTGAAGCCGCAGCGCTCACACTTTGTTCAGG
>WTHE01000668.1 GCA_011523315.1 Candidatus Binatota bacterium | reverse complement strand
GTTCTCAGATGACCGAATACGAGACTGCAGCTCTGGCAATTTCGCAGGCTCAGTTAGCGATTATGCAGGCCCAGGTGTCGGCGCAGAACATCAATACGATTGTCACGGCTGCCGTCAGCGCCGTGATAGGGCTGGGCCAGATCGGGCTGATCGGCTACGGCTTGCGCCGCATGCGCATCGCCTCAGAGCAGCGCGACCGCCAGCTCGACCAGCAAGGCGAGGTACTGGCGCGACAGAGCGAGGTACTGGCACAGCAGAGCGAGGTACTGGCGCAGCACAGCGAGGTACTGGCACGGCAGAACGAGGTACTGGCACAGCAGAACGAAGCCCTGGCTGCCGTGCTACGACGGACGGAATAGAGCAGAGGGGGCAACACATGCGTCGTCCCTACTCCAGTCGGGTCACCCGGGTGCAGACGGCTATGCCCAGGACGGCGACGACCATCGCCCCGCTGGCAAACAAACAGGTCGAAAGCGGCCCGAGCCAATCGACCAGCACACCGGCCAGGGGCGCTCCGATCAGCCCGGTCGTGCCCATGAAGCCCAGCGTGTAGACCGACAGCACCCGGGCGCGGTGGGAGGGCCGCGCCTGCTCCTGGAACACCGTCCGCCCGGCACTCATGAAAATGGACGCGCTCGTCCCCCATACCCCGACGGCCAGCAAGGCGCCCCAGAACGGCAGGCCGAACGACAGGCTGCCAACGCACGCCGCCCCAACCAGCAGGGCCAGCACCTGGGCCAAGCCCTTGCGCCGCAGGCCGCCGTACCACAGGACGGTTCCGGCGCCAAATATCGTCCCCAGCGGAAAGGCCATATTCAGGGCGGCGAGGAGGGCCACATCGCCGCCGTAGAAGTCGCGGACCAGAATCGGCAGGACAACCATATAGGGACCGATAAAGCCGATCCCGACCGTCATCACCAGCAGCTGCAAGGGACGCAGGACCGGTGAGGCGAAGACCTCCCACACGCCCGCCACCAGCTCGCCCAGACCGGCCCGAGCCCGCCCTTCCGCAGCGCGCGACGGCGGAGGCGGCAGCTTGCGCAGCGTCGGCGCACCGGCCAGCATGACGATCCCGTACATACACAGAGCGGGAACGATACCCAGCCAACGCGCGCTGCCGGCCAGGAGTGCGCCCAGCGCTTGCGACACCCACTGCGTCAGCGTCATCCCGGCCACCGCCCGGAGCATGTTCGAGCCGGCAACCTCTGACAGCAGGGCGTCACGGGCGGGCATGGCAAACGCCTGCACCGTGCCCACGCACAAGGCGTAGCCGATCAGCAGGCTCATCGACAGCCAGCCCTGGGCCACAATGAGCACCAGACACCCGGACAGGCCGGCGGCAAGCAGGTGCAGAACCAGCAACAGCGAGCGTCGGTCGCTGCGGTCGGCCACCACCCCGCCGAGCAGGACCAGTAGAATCGAGGGCAGCATCAGCGCGCTCTGGGCAATACCGACCCAGTCGGCGTTGGCCTGCAAGACACCGACGACCAGCCATGAGAACAACACCCCCTGCATGCCGAAGGCGGTAAACCACGAGCCCACGCCGGCCACGAACCACAGGTAGTCGGCCGATGGCGCGACCGAGGAGCTTGCGGCCCGTCGGTCAAGCGGGGCGGTCTCTGTTTGGGTGTCGGCGGTCAGGTCGGACGTGAGCTTCACCGGAGATGAGTGTGGCACGGGTGTTCCTACTGCTCCTCGTACCACTGGATGGCGCCGCGCAGCCCACGTTCTTTTCTGACACGCCGAATCTCATCGTTGCCCGAGCCGAAGTGAAAAATGGCGTCGTACTCGGCGCCGGTCAGGACCGCAGTCCGAAAGCCTTGCAGGTCCATGGCGCGGTTGATGGCCAGCTTTTCCAGCCGCAACTTTTCGGCCGGCACCTTGGCTACCCGCCGGGCGTATTGATAGGTTTCGGCTTCCAGGGCCTCGGCCGGAAACGTCCGGGTGGCAAAGCCCATGGCTTCGGCTTCTTTGCCGCTGATCTGACTGCCCGGCAAAAACGCCATATACTTGGTCCGGTGCGGGCCGACCATCCAGTTCCACATCGAACTCACAAAGCCCGCTCCGGCGGGTAGCGACGGAAAGCCGAGCCGGGCGTCATCGGCCATGAAAATAACATCCGAGCAGGCGCAGATCTGGCTCGCCCCGGCCAGGCAGTAGCCGTGGACCATGGCAATCACCGGCTTGGGCAGCTCGCGCAGGCTGAGCCAGCGCTCGATCATGTGTTGCAGCGTGGTCCGGTCGGCATCGACGGTTTTTGCTCCGCCGCCGCCGGCCAGGTCATAGCCGGCCGAAAACGCCCGCCCGGCGCCCCGAATGACAAGCACCTTGATCTCCTCATCGGCGCTGACCGAGGCGATGGCCTCGGAGAATTCGTCCAGCAGCGCCGGGTTCATGGCGTTCAGCTTCTCGGGTCGGTTGAGCGTCAGCGTTCCGATCCGGTCCTGTTTGTCCAAGAGTACCAGTTCCATAGTCTCCTCTGCTCAGGCTGTGAAGAATCGCCAAGAACGTGGACCGTTGTCCCTGACCCTACCCTGCTGACTCCAGCCACCAGCGGCCGAGGTTCAGTTCAACGGCCGCAAAGGGTTCGGCCCGCGGCGTGCCACTCCCGCCGTGGGTACTCGCCACAACCCAGCGGTGCGCTTCCAGACGGTACACTTCCAGGGTGCGCAGGCTGGGATCGACCAGCCACAAATGGCCCACCTGCTCTCGGGCATAGATCGGCATTTTGAGCACCCGGTCGCTGCGGCCCGTGCGTGGCGAGACCACCTCACAGACCCAGTCAGGAGCCAGCTCGCTATACGGCACATCCTCCAGCACGGGCAGGCGTTCTCTTCGCCAGCCAGCGATATCGGGCACGAGAATGTCCGTGCCAAGGTGCAATTCCGGCTCAAAGAGAATCCACCAGCCCCCAGGACCGTCGGAACCCTCAGGACCTCGGTCAAAGGGATCGAGTTGGCGAGAGATGATGGAAACGGCGCGTGCGTGGGGGAACGACGGCCGTGGCGCAGTCATCAATTCGCCATCAATAATCTCCGCAATGAAGCGCTCGGGGACCTGGAGCAGGTCCGCATAGGTCGCTCGCTTCCGCGCCGGGTTCATGGCCGGGAGCCTATCAGAAGCCTGGAACACGGGGAAGCAGTCCAACAGGGCGAAGGGTTCCCGGACGGCGGATGCCGCGTCACGGCACATTTCTGGAAGTCGGCCAGGCCTGACACACCGACGCGCTTGCACGACGCGCGACAAACCGGGCATAATCCGTCGCCACACAGGAGGCAACACCGTGAGCGAGTCTACCATTCCTGAAGCCTGGGTGCAGATTCCGACCGAAGCCCACTGAACGGGAACGCGAACATGGCGACCTACGTGATCGGCGATGTCCAGGGCTGCTTTGCCAGCCTGACGGCGCTGCTGGAGGCGATTCGTTTTGATCGTCGGCGCGATACCCTGTGGTTTACCGGCGACCTGGTCAACCGGGGACCCGACTCACTCGGAGTCCTGCGCTTTGTCGCCGACCTTGATGAGCGGGCGGTCTGCGTGCTGGGCAACCACGACCTCCACCTGTTGGCCGTTGCCCACGGCCAGCGCAAACTGCGCCCCAAGGATACGCTGCGGAGCGTCCTCGAAGCGCCCGACCGCGACGCCCTGCTCGACTGGCTGCGACACCGCCCCCTGCTGTACCGTGATGATGATCGAGGCGTCAGTCTGATCCACGCCGGTCTGCCGCCGCAGTGGCCCCTGGCCGAGGCTCAACGCCACGCCCGGGCGCTTGAAGCCGAGCTGCAAGGTCCCAACTTTGTCGCCCATTTGGCCGATATCACTCACAAAACCTGCCGGCGCTGGCTGCCATCCGGCCCGACACAGGCCCGGCGCCGGTATACCGCCGGTTGCCTGACCCTGCTGCGCTACTGTCGTGCCGACGGGACGCTTGGCCTGGAGCATAAAGGCCCGCCGGGCACCCAACCGCAGCCCTACCTGCCGTGGTTTGCCGTTCCGCACCGGGCTCACGCGGGGCACGAGCTTGTCTTTGGCCACTGGGCCAGTCTGGGTGGTTATAGCGCACCGGGCATTCACGGTCTGGACACGGCCTGTGTGTGGGGCGGTCGGCTGACCGCCCTATGCCTGGAGACCGGACGACGCACCAGTGTTGCCTGCCAGGAGACGGCACTGTCCGGGGTCGCCTGAGCCGCCGGACCGCACTCAGAGAGATCACGAAAGGGCTGTATGCTTCCTAAGCTGAGCACTGTCCTCACCCGCCAAAGCGTACTCCAGCGGCTGCGGCTGGGGTCGGGGCTCGTCCTGTTCTGCTATGTCAGCCTGCACCTGCTCAACCACGCGCTGGGCCTGGTGTCCCTGGCGGCCATGGAGGCCGGCCGCGAGTGGTTTCTCTTCGTGTGGCGGAGTCCGGTCGGCTCGTTGCTCTTAAACGGCTCGCTGAGCGTGCATGTGGCGCTGGCCCTGGTCTCGGTCTACTACTACCGCCACTCGCGCCTGTCGCTCCGCGAGCGGGTTCAGTTCGCCTCCGGCTTTCTGATCCCCCCGCTGTTGATCTTTCACATCGTTGGCACCCGACTGGCCCACGACTGGTTCCAGACGACCGATTCCTACACCTTCATCGTTTTGCGCTACTGGGTGCTGAGCCCGGGGCTGGGCATGACCCAGTCTGTGCAACTCGTCCTGACCTGGCTGCACGGCTGCATGGGTCTCCACTTCTGGCTGCGCCTCAAGCCCTGGTATCCGCGCCTGGCCGCCGTCCTCTACAGCCTGGCCCTGGTGCTGCCGGTGCTGGCCCTGCTCGGCTTCAGTCAGGCCGGGCGAGAAGTCGCCCGCTTGGCCCAGCAGCCGGGCTGGAC
>WTHE01000259.1 GCA_011523315.1 Candidatus Binatota bacterium | reverse complement strand
GCGCCGCAGGTGCCACGCGCAGCTCCGGCCGAGCCGCAAACCCCTGCTCGGCCGGGGAAACCTGACCCGGACGCCGCCGTCCAACTCCTGGCCGTGTTGCAGCGGGACGGCCGCCTGGTCGATTTTTTGCGGGAGGACATTCAGTCCTATGACGACGCCCAGGTCGGTGCGGCTGTCCGTACCATTCACGAAGCGTGTCGTCAGGTCCTGACCGAGCACGTCCAGTTGGAGCCTGTCCTCACCGGACGAGAAGGGGACGAGGTCACTATTTCAGAAGGTTTTGACCCTTCAGCCATTCGCCTGACCGGCAACGTCAGTGGCCGACCCCCGTTCCGTGGATCGCTGCGACACGCCGGCTGGCGGGCTAGCCAGGTCAAACTGCCAGACCAGCCGCCAGGACAGGACCCGCGCATTGTTAGCCCAGCCGAAGTCGAGATTGAATAACCCCCTACTCTGTATGACATTATGACATCCTCCCGCTACATTATCGGTCTTGATCTTGGCACCACCAACTGCGTCGTCGCCTATGTTGATACCCAGCCGGCGGATACGGAACCACCCGCCATTCGGCTGTTCCAGATCCCTCAGCTCGTCGCGCCCGGCAACGTGGAAGAGCGCGCCCTGCTGCCGTCTTTTTTGTATCTGCCCAGCACGCAGGAACTCCCACAGGGGAGTCTGGTTTTGCCTTGGACGGACGAGCTGTCTTTTGCGGTCGGAACCTTTGCGCGAACTCGAGGCACAGAAGTTCCCGGGCGACTGATCTCGTCGGCAAAGTCGTGGCTGTCGCATGCCGGTGTTGATCGGACCGCCCCGCTTTTGCCGTGGGGAGGCGAGACCAACACTACTGATCTGCAAAAAATGTCCCCGCTGGAAGTCTCGGCCCAGTATTTGCAGCATATCCGTCAAGCCTGGAACGCGGCCATGGCCCAGGACAGTCCCCAGCACAGACTGGAAAACCAGGAGGTTTTTCTGACCGTTCCGGCCTCCTTCGATGCGGCGGCCCGCGAGCTGACCGTCCAGTCCGCTGAACAGGCTGGCCTGCCGTCGGTGACCTTGCTCGAAGAACCCCAAGCCGCGTGTTACGCCTGGATTGAGGCGACCGGGGAGAAGTGGCGCAAACACGTCCGGGTTGGGGATGTGATCCTGGTGTGCGATGTGGGTGGAGGAACGACCGATTTTAGCCTGATTGCGGTGTCGGAAGAGGCTGGCGAGTTGATGCTCAAACGCATCGCGGTCGGCGACCATATCCTCCTCGGCGGGGATAATATGGACCTCAGCCTGGCCTATAACGTCCAACAGCGCCTGGCCGCTGAGGGCACCAAGCTTGACGCCTGGCAGTTTCGCGGCCTGGGCCAGAGCTGTCGAGCGGCAAAAGAGAATCTGCTCCAGGCTGAGCACGCCGAGAGTCACGCCGTCACCATTCTCGGACGCGGCAGCGGGGTGATTGGCGGCAGCGTCCGCACGGACTTGAGCTACAAGGAAATCGAAGCCAGTCTGGTTGACGGGTTCTTTCCCCGGAACAGTATTGCTGAGCGACCCACACCGAGCCGTCGGGTCGGCTTTCAGGAGATGGGCCTGCCCTATGCCGCCGACCCGGCTATCACCCGCCATCTGGCAAAATTCCTGAGCCAGCACCGGTCCCCGGACAGTCCGCATAGCTTTGTCCATCCGACGGCGCTCCTGTTTAACGGCGGGGTCATGAAGGCCGCGGTGCTGCGCCAACGTCTGATCCAGGTCCTCGACGGATGGCTTGGTCAGGATGGAGGGGAAGCTGTTCGAGTCTTGGCCGAGACCGAGCTCGACTACGCGGTAGCCCGAGGGGCGGCGTATTATGGACTGGCCCGGCGCGGAACCGGGGTCAGGATTCGGAGTGGCACGGCACGGGCGTATTATATTGGTATTGAAACCGCCATGCCGGCAGTTCCGGGCGTGCCGGCCCCGCTCAAGGCGCTGTGTGTTGTCCCGTTTGGTTTAGAAGAAGGCAGCCAGAACGATATCCCTGGTCAGGAGTTCGGTTTAGTGGTTGGCGAGCCGGCGCAATTTCGTTTTCTCGGCTCAAGCACCCGACGAGACGACCGGCTTGGGGATCTCATCGAAGAACCCGACGCTGAGATCGAAGAACTGACACCCCTGGAGACGAGTCTGGCCTGGACTGGTCAGGAGGGCGTCACCGTCCCCGTGCGTCTGCATATCCAGGTGACAGAGGTCGGCACGCTTGAGCTGTGGGCGGTGTCGCGGGATGAAACCCAGCGCTGGAAGCTGGAGTTTAATGTGCGGATGGAGGGGGGGGAGTAAGGCCTCATCTGGCACTCAAGCCTTGCCCCTTGCGATGGCATCCTCCCGCTACATCGTCGGTATTGATCTTGGGACAACACATTGTGTAGTGGCCTATCTTGATACCGCTCAGTCCTCCTCTTCGGCTTCCATCCGGCCCTTTCCCGTTCCCCAGCTGGTCAACGAAGCCGTAACGGCAGCCCGACCAACCCTGCCCTCATTTCTGTATATCCCTGGCGAACATGACCTACCGGTCGGCAGTCTCCGTCTCCCTTGGAAAAACGAACGGAGTTACGCCGTGGGCGAATTTGCCCGGGTCCAAGGCGCTCGCGTGCCTGGGCGTTTACTGACCTCTGTCAAGTCCTGGCTCAGTCATGGCGAGGTGGACCGTGAGGCCGCCATCCTGCCCTGGGGCGGTGCGCCCGAGGTGCCAAAACTCTCTCCGGTTGAGGCGTCTAGCCGCTATTTGCTGCATATTCGAGAAGCCTGGAGCCACGAGATGGGGCGTGGGCAGCCCCTGGACGCCCAGCAGGTGATTCTCACCGTTCCAGCTTCTTTCGACGAGGTAGCTCGGGAGCTGACCGTCCGGGCTGCCGGGCAGGCGGGTTTACGCCACGTCACCCTGCTGGAAGAACCGCAAGCCGCCTTTTACGCCTGGTTGGCAGCCCATGCCGATACGTGGCAGGGTCAGCTGCGGGTCGGGAGCCGCATACTGGTGTGCGATATCGGGGGTGGTACGACTGACCTGAGTCTGGTGACAGTGACGGCTGGGCACACGCACGTCGAACTGCAGCGCGTTGCCGTTGGCGATCATCTGCTGCTGGGCGGCGATAATATGGATATCGCTCTGGCCCGTCTGGTAGAGCGCCGTTTGACCAAGGGCGGGCGATTAGACGCCCAGCGTTGGCACATGCTGTGCCATCTGTGTCGGATGGCCAAAGAAGACCTGTTTGCGGATACCACTCAAGACCGTATCGCTCTCACCCTGACAGGCCGTGGCAGCGCAATCGTCGGTGGCACGCTGACAGACTCCTTGACCCGCGCTGAGGTCGAGACAGTTGTCCTGAATGGATTTTTTCCCCGTCTTGACAAAGACTGTCTACCCCGACGCGGTGCCCGAACTGGCCTGCAAGAGTTTGGCCTGCCGTATGTCAGCGAGCCGGAGATCCCCCGTCATCTTGCGTTCTTTTTACGCCAACACGCCAGGGCTGATACGGATGAGACCGTCGCCCGTGCCGATGCCGTCCTCTTCAACGGGGGGCCCCTGACGCCCTTGGCCATTCGCGAACGTCTGCTTGATATCCTGTCCGACTGGTTCTCGCCCGCCGATGTGCCAGCCTGGCGACCAACCGTGTTGAGCAATACCAGCCTGGACCTCGCGGTTGCCCAGGGGGCGGCCTATTATGGCTTGGTCCGGCGCGGCCACGGTATTCGTATCGGCGGAGGGAGTGCTCGGGCCTATTATATTGGGATTGGTGGACGAGCTGCCGCTCCTGGCCACGACGCTGACGAGACGGTTTCAGTGCTGTGCCTCGCCCGGCGCGGCATGGAAGAAGGGGAAGAGGTCCACCTGACCGCGCCCGAATTTGAAGTCATCACCAATCAGCCGGTGAGTTTTCCCTTATACGCGTCGAGTGTCCGCCAAGCGGACCAGCCCGGGGCTGTGCTGAGTCTGTCAGCACAAGAGGTGTCCACCCTACCGGCCATTCGGACCGTGCTCCGTTTTGGCAAGAAATCGCGCAGTGTCAAAATTCCCGTGGTGGTCTCCGCCCGCTTCACCGAAGTCGGTACGCTCGAGCTGTGGTGCGAGGCACGCCAGACCACGCATCGCTGGCGTCTGCAGTTTCAGCTCCGCGACGAGGGCAGTCCGCCGGCGGTGTCTGTTCCGTCGCAGACCGGTATCAGGGAAGAACATGTTGTTGATGAGGAGCGTATGGCCGAAGCGCAGCAGCTCATTCAGGCTGTGTTTACCCGTTCAGACGTTCCCCATAGCCTGACCCGCCAGCTCGAACAGGCGCTCGGAACGACCAAAGAGAGCTGGCCGCTCGGCGCGATCCGTGCACTGTGGGAAATCGTCTTCGCCGTGCAGGACGAACGCCGGCAGAGCCCGGAGCACGAAGCCCGCTGGCTGAATCTGAGTGGATTTTTACTCCGTCCCGGATTTGGCCAGGCCGCGGATGAATGGCGAGTCCAACAGCTCTGGAAACTCTACCCTCAGGGACCGATACACAAAAACGCCGTCCAATGCCGGGCCGAGTGGTGGAATGTCTGGAAACGGATTACAGGCGGACTCGGTCGCCAGCAGCAGAACGTTTTGTATAACGACATTGCGCCCTGGGTCTTGCCCACAATGAAAGGGAAGATCAAATCCGGCCGTTCCAGGGTGGGGGCCCAGGAACGGCGTGAAATGTGGCAAGTCCTCGGCAGTTGTGAACGGCTCAGCGTTGAAGCCAAGGCCAAGCTGGGCCAAGAGCTGGTCCGAGTTGTGGCAAAAGGCAAAGCCTCAAACCAGGAGACCTGGGCCTTGTCACGTCTCGGTGCCCGCTCCCTCGTCTACGGCCCAGCCAACTGTGTGGCCCGA
>WTHE01000771.1 GCA_011523315.1 Candidatus Binatota bacterium | reverse complement strand
GCCGGAGAGCGCATAATCGTCGGACGCGGCAGGCGACGCCTGGACTGGAATGGTCACGGTCCGCTCGGGGTCAACGTCCAGTGCGACTACCACGTCCACGGTCCAGCCCTCGTCGACGGCGTAGGTCGCCGAGCCAAACGAAACCGTTACGGCCGGGTCGTCATCGTCGACGATGGTCACAACGGTGGTGGCCGGGCTGCCCTCGGAGACGTTGGAGGGCAAGGTGCCGAAGCTGAGTTCAACCGTCTCGTCGTCGTCATCCTCGGTGTCGGGGGTCGCCGTGAAGGTCACGGTTTGCGAGGTTTGGCCCGAGTTGAAGCTCACTTGGTTCGGGACCGTGAAGTCGTCGGTCCCAGCCCCGTTGCCGGGTGTCGCGTCCAGGGGAATGTCCAGGCTGCGCTGGGGGTCGGCGCTCAGTTGGACTTGCACCGCCACGCTGCCGTCTTCGTTTACGGAGTAGGCGGCAGCGCCGAAAGACACCGTCACCGCCGGGGTTTGCGCCGAAGCGCTCGACCCGAGGCCGAGCAGTATCGCTCCCAGCAGCAGGCGGACTGCGTACAGCACGGTCGTGAGTCCCGCTCGCGTCACTGCGAAACTCTCCCTCTCAGGCAGAGAGCCCGCCACTCGGCGCACGTGCCCGACGCAGACGTGCGCACGGGGGGCCACGGACCCCTTCTACAAGACTGTCCGCCGTCCGTCGCTACCCAAATTGGTAGGCCGCGTGCTCTCGCTCCAACCTCAGGGCTCAGGGCGGGAGCGGCTCTTCATGCTGAACGCAGGCTCTCAGATGGGCGGAAAGGGCGTGCTGAACGCGGAGGAGAACGAAATGCACAGTAGGGGCGACCGGCCGGTCGCCCCTACTGTCGGGCAGGCTTACCGCGCCGGACGATTTGTGTAAACATCGGTCAGCAATTCACAACAGGAGGACAAGCGATGGAATTTGTCGATGTTGCAACGGCCAAGAACAGCCCTGGGCTGCGTGGTGCGTTTGTCGGTGGGGCGCCCAGCCCGTGGGGCGAGGCGGCCAAGGGCCTCTTTCATATCAAGCAGCTCCCGTGTGTGGGCACGCGTTATATCCCGGGTGGCGATAACTCGGCCCTGGTCGAATGGACCGGGGTCGATAGCGGCCCGGCGATTGTGTACGAGAACGAGCCCGCCCGTTCGGGCTGGGCCGAAATCCTGCTGCTGGCCGAACGGCTGGCTCCCGAGCCACGGCTGATTCCTGAAGACCCGGCTCAGCGGGCGCTCATGTTCGGCTTGGCCCATGAGATCTGCGGTGAGCTGGGCTTTGGCTGGAGCATTCGGCTGGTGATGGTTGACCGGGCGCTCGATCCTGCGGTCGAGTTTCCCATGGACGCCGGTGCCGCCCAGTATCTCGGCTCGAAGTACGGCTATCGGCCCGGCGTCGGCTCCCAGGTCCGCAAACGGACGATTGAGGTCCTGCGGCTGTTGTCCGAGCAGCTGCACGCCCACCCGGGCCGCTATCTGCTCGGCGACAGCCTGACCGCCCTGGACGTGTACTGGGCGACCTTCGCCGCCCTGGTCGCGCCCCTGCCGCCGGACAAATGCCCGATGGTCGAGGGGCTGCGCAAAGCCTTTGAGGCGGCCGACCCGGAGATCAGCGCCGTGGTCGATCCGGCCCTGGTCGAACACCGGGACTTCATCTATGACGAGTATCTGGTGCTGCCGATGGAGTTGTAAGAGACAGGGATCAACACCAACAGGAGGCGAGCATGCTTATTGACGGAAAATGGGTAGACGACGCCCAGGCGCCACAATCGACCGACGCCCAGGGCCGCTTTGTTCGTCGGGACTCGACCTTTCGCAACTGGATCACGCCCGACGGCTCGCCCGGCCCGACCGGCGCGGGCGGCTTCAAGGCCGAGCCGGGCCGCTATCATCTGTATATCGCCCTGGTGTGTCCCTGGGCGTGTCGCACCCTGGCCTACCGCAAGCTCAAGAAACTCGAAGACGTGATCTCGGTGTCGATCTCCTTTCCGGCCATGGGCAAAGAGGGCTGGGAGTTCGGTGACTACCCCGGTTCGATTCCCGACCCGCTGTACAATATCCGCTATGTCCATGAACTCTACACCCGGGCTGACCCGCATTTCAGCGGCCGGACCACCGTGCCGGTGCTGTGGGACAAAGCCCGGCACACCATGGTCAACAACGAGTCGGCCGACATCATCCGCATGCTGAACAGCGCCTTTGACGCCTACGGCGACGCCTCGGTCGATTTCTACCCGTCGGAGCTGCGGGCGGAGATTGACCGGCTGAACGCGCGCATGTACGAGGCCCTGAACAACGGGGTGTACCGCACCGGCTTTGCGGTGTCCCAGGCTGCCTACGACGAGGCGGTGAGCGACGTGTTCGGGTGTCTCGACGAGTTGGAGGAGCGGCTTCGCGGCCGTTCGTATCTGTGCGGCGAGCAAATCACCGAGGCCGACTGGCGGGCGTTTGTGACGCTGATTCGGTTTGATGTCGCCTATCACGGGCTGTTCAAGTGCAACCTGCGGCGGGTGTCCGACTATCCGAACCTGTCGGCCTACCTCAGGCGCCTCTACCGGGTGCCGGGCATTGAAGAGACGGTGGACTTTCACCACATCAAGCACGGCTATTACGGCATCGGTCGGGTCAATCCGACCGGCATCGTGCCCAAAGGCCCGGCCCGGATTTTTGCGGCTGAGGATGCTGCGAGCTAACCGCCCTTCGTTGCTGGGGGGTCGGGGCGACCGGCCGGTCGCCCCTACTGAAGCCGTGTAGGTCAGGTTAGCCGGAGGCGTAACCTGACATCCCGTCCTTGTCGGATTACGCTACGCTAATCCGACCTACCACTGGTATCCAGATAGACGACCAACGCTGGTCCCGGTCCTCTCTGAGCAGCCTCACCACATCGACCTTTTTACGGAGCCGGACAGGTTTTGGCCACGCGTGCTCGCGGTCCGTGATAACAGGCTCTTCAATCCCGAGTTCCTCAGTGTCCTGCGTGTAAGGAATCAGTCGAGCAACGGGTGTTTTCCGATCACACACGACCACGGTCTCTCCCTTACGGACCTCCGATAGATAGGCGCTCAGCTTCGCCCTCAGCTCCGATATCATCACCTGCTTCATGGTCTTGTTATGACGAGCTATGATCTTCTCATCAAGGAGCGACGCAGCGCTTGTTCTGAGGAAGGATATCCTTTATCCTTGTTTCCTTACTAAGAGAGGATTGCTCCATGCTTGCCAAACTGACCTCCAAGAATCAGCTCACCCTGCCGAAAGCGCTGTTGTCCGCCTTCCAGGGGACGGAGTACTTCGATGTCACCCAGGAAAATGGGCGGCTCGTGCTGACCCCCGTGCGGCTCACCCGAGCCAATGCTGTGCGGGCGAAACTGGCCGAGTTGGGCTTGTCCGAAACGGACGTGGCCGAAGCCGTGGCTTGGGCACGTCAGGTTAAATGACCTTCCGGCGCTTGGTTCTCGATACCAACGTCCTGGTGTCGGCCCTGCTGTTCCCGGCAGGGACGGTATCCTGGCTGCGCGATTCCTGGCAGGCGCAAGCTGTCGTGCCGCTGGCCAGCCGCGAGACGATAGCGGAATTGATTCGGGTTCTGTTTTACCCAAAGTTTCGGCTGACCGACGATGAGCGAGAGGATCTGTTGGCCGACTATCTGCCCTGGTGCGAGACGGTCAGCGTGTCGGAGCCGCCGGCCATCCCGGAGTGTCGCGATCCGTTCGACCGGCCTTTTCTCGAACTGGCGCTGGTGGGCCAAGCCGATGCCCTGGTGACGGGTGACAGGGATCTGCTGGCCCTGGCTCCGGTGTTTTCCGTGCCGATTCTCACTCCACACGAGTTGAAAGAGCGGGTGAGGGGGTAGGGGCGACCGGCCGGTCGCCCCTACTCGCTGAAGACGATATAGCCGGCCGCCTCCTGGGCGGCGACCCGCTCCTCGAGGGCGGCCGGCAGCTCGATCTTGCGGTGCTGGGGAAATTTGTCGCGGTCGAGGTGGGGGCGCAGAAAAAACTGCTCGGACGAGGTGACCTCGACCTGGCTCTTGAGCGGGGCAAAGTGCCACTTGCGGGGCAGCACGGCCGGACTGAAAAAGACCTTTTGATCCTGTTCCGACCATTCGCGCAGCACATGGGCGTCGTGCACGCTGTAGCGCATATAGTCGATGCTCACGTCCCAGTAGTGGTTGAAGTGCATGCCGTAACCCTGGTCGCCCAGGGGTGGGTTCATATGGTCGGCCAGACGGGTTTCAATGAAGATCAGGTTGCCGTCGCGGCCGTACTGTTCGATTCGCAGCGGATAGAAATACTGCCGGTCGAGCCAGTACACGATCGTCGGCGCGTAGTAGTTGGGCAGCCATTCTTCTTTGGCCTGGGCTTTGACCACCCAGCAGGCGACCCCGTTGTCGGCCGTATAAAAGGGGTAGGGCTCGCCCATCAGCCGAAAGTCTTTGGTCTCGACCGTGTAGAAGGTGCCGTCAGGACGGGCCAGGGTGAGGGTCGGCCGGGTTGAGGGAAAGCGGATGGTTTCGTGCAGTACGTCCGTGCCCAAGACCTCCCAGTCAAACTCCCACGGGTCACGCCCGAACACGTCGTCAAAGCCCTCGGCCCCCTGGGCGAGTTTATCGCCCCGGCGCGGCGACGGCTGGCGGCGGACGCGGCGCATGCCCTCGGTGTAGACGAACAGGTCCCAGCGGGTGGGGTGCTCCAGGTCGGTCCGGTACTGGATCAGGTTCATCTGGTTGCCGTAGGTCTCGGGCGGAAAGATATCCTGGCCGGTAATCTGGCGGGTCGGCTGGCCCGGCAGGGTGCCGTACAGCTCGCCGGCAAAGCCGGTCAGCCCCCTGGCGTTGGGCACGTAGAAGATCGG
>WTHE01000663.1 GCA_011523315.1 Candidatus Binatota bacterium | reverse complement strand
GCAGGCGGCTCAGCCCGAGCAGGGCCAGCGGCTGGTTTTCTTCCTTTGACAGCGCCGCCCGATACAGGCTCTCGGCGCCCTGGGTCTTGCCCTCCTCGGCCAGCCGCGTCCCCTCACGGGCCAGACTCTCGGCCTCGGACGGCAGCAGGTCGGCCACAAACTGGCGGATGGCCGGCTCCGGCTGGGCACCCAGAAACTCTCCGGCAATGGCGCCGTTGCGGATCGCCTTAACGGCCGGAATACTCTGGATGGCAAACGCCTGGGCCAGCATCGGGTTGTCGTCCACATTGATCTTGGCCAGCACAAACCTGCCGTCCTGCTCTTCGGCCAGCTGTTCGAGCAGCGGCCCGATCGCCTGGCACGGCCCACACCACGGCGCCCAAAAATCGACCACCACCGGCACGGCGTGCGAGCGCTCCACGACCTGCTGTTCAAAATTCTGATCCGTGACCTCAATCGTCCACTGATTCATCAGCCCTCTCCTTCGTTGGAGCGTCAGCCTACCACAGCTCACAGCGCGCTTCCATCTGCTTCCATTTTGCCGACCGATAGGATATCTGCCAGGGAAACGTTCATGCTGAAGGCGCGCTTCCCTCCCCGGCCAGACTGAAGGAGGAAGCGGCAAGGAGTAGCAAATGGCCGCCAAGACCATGTTTGAAAAAATCTGGGACGCGCACCTCGTGCGGACCGAACCGGACGGAACGGCACTACTGTATATCGACCGCCATCTGGTCCACGAGGTCACCTCACCCCAGGCCTTCGAGGGCCTGCAACTGGCCGGCCGCAGCCTGCGTCGGCCCCAAGCCGCCCTGGCCGTGCCCGACCACAATGTACCGACCACGGATCGCGACAAACCAATCGAAGACCGGGTCAGCGCCAAACAGGTCGAGACCCTGGAAGAGAATTGCCAGGCCACGGCTATGCCGCTGTTCGCCATGAACGATATCCGCCAGGGCATCGTCCACGTGATCGGTCCCGAGCAGGGCTTTACCCTGCCGGGCACGACGATTGTGTGCGGCGACTCGCATACGGCCACCCACGGCGCGTTTGGGGCGCTGGCTTTCGGCATTGGGACCAGCGAGGTGGAGCACGTCCTGGCCACCCAGTGTCTGCTGCAAAAACGGGCCAAGACCATGGCCGTCCGGGTTGACGGGACGCTGCCCGAGGGGTGCACGGCCAAAGACATCATCCTGGCCGTGATCGGCACAATTGGCACGGCCGGCGGCACCGGTCATGTGATCGAGTATATGGGCTCGGCCATTGAAGCATTGTCGATGGAAGGCCGCATGACGCTGTGCAATATGTCGATTGAGGCCGGCGCCCGGGCCGGCATGGTCGCGCCCGACCACAAGACGTATGACTACCTGCGCGGCCGGCCGCTGGCACCCCAGGGCGCCGTGTTTGATCGGGCGGTCGCGGCCTGGCAGCAGCTGCCGTCCGATCCGGGGGCGCAGTTTGATACCAGCGTCGAGCTGCGAGCCGAAGACGTTCTGCCCCAGGTGACCTGGGGGACCAACCCCGGCATGGTGACCGACATCGCCGGCGCGGTGCCCGATCCCAAGGACATGCCGACGCCGGACATGCAGGAAGCCACCGAACGCGCCCTGGCCTATATGGACCTCAAAGCCGGCACCCTGATCACCGACATTCCGATTGATAAGGTGTTCATCGGCTCGTGTACCAACTCACGGATCGAAGACCTGCGCGCCGCCGCCGCGTGTATCGCCGGCAAGCAGGTCGCGGCCAGCGTGCACGCCCTGGTGGTGCCGGGCTCGGGACTGATCAAGCAGCAGGCCGAAGAGGAAGGGCTGGATCAGATCTTCAAACAGGCCGGTTTCGAGTGGCGCGAGGCCGGTTGCTCCATGTGTCTGGCCATGAACGCGGATGTGCTCCAGCCGGGGGAACGCTGCGCCTCGACCAGCAACCGGAATTTCGAGGGCCGTCAGGGCAAGGGCGGACGGACCCATCTGGTGTCACCGGCCATGGCTGCGGCTGCTGCGGTGGCCGGGCATTTTGTCGATATTCGAAGCTGGAGTTGAACGTCTTCGACCTGTCCCGCCGGGGCCAGCCACACACAGGAAAACATCATGGACAAATTCACCGTCGTCACAGGCATTGCCGCCCCGCTGGATCGGGTCAACGTCGATACCGACCAGATCATTCCCAAGCAGTATCTCAAAACCATCAAACGCACCGGGCTGCGCGAGGGGCTGTTTTCAGACTGGCGCTACACCAGCAGTGGTGAGACCGACACCAGCTTTTTCATGAACCAGCCGCGCTACCAGAACGCCGCCATCCTGGTCGCCGGCAACAACTTCGGCTGTGGTTCGTCGCGCGAGCACGCGCCGTGGGCGCTGCTCGACTACGGCTTGCGGTGTGTGATTGCGCCCAGTTTTGCCGACATCTTTTTTAATAACTGCTTCAAGAACGGCATGTTGCCGGTTGTGCTGACCGCCGACGAGGTCGCCCAGCTCATCGCCGAGATCGAGGCCAGCCCAGGCTATGAACTGGGCGTTGACCTGGCCGCCCAGACGGTGACGACGCCGTCCGGGACCAGCTTCCACTTTGAGGTCGATCCTTTTCGCAAGGACTGTCTGCTGAACGGGCTGGATGAGATCGGCCTGACCCTGCAAAACGAGACCGATATTACGGCTTATGAGCAGCGGCGCAGGCAAGACGCGCCGTGGTTGTTTCTGGAGGACGCCTGAGGCCGCAGGGGTGAGTCCGAACAACCCGCCTCTCACGCTTTTCCCATGCAGAGCTACGCCCTCAGCGCCGCCGAGTGCACCCTCCTGCACCAGGCCGCAGGCATGGCCGGCGACCGCTTGTCGCGCCACGAGAATGACGCGGGCGTGCGGGTGATGGAGACCCTGATCGCCCAGCTTGAAACCCGACCCGCCAAGGTGCGGCTGAGCGAGCTTCAGCGCGAGGTCCTGGGCAAAATGCTGATGAACATGAGCTACGATCTGTTGCAGGCGGATGAGGACGAGCAGTCGGCACTCGCCGAAACCCTGGCCGAGCGTCTGTTTGAAGACGAATAAGGAGAAACGCAATGAAAGTCGGCGTGGTGATTCGGAATATGGGCCCCCAGGCGACCAGACAGATTATTGGCGACTGCGCCAGGGCTGCGGAACAGGCGGGCTTTGATGCGGCTTTTGTGGTCGATCACCTGGCCATTCCGCCTGACCAGACCGAGGGTTCGGGCGGACGCTATTTTGATCCGCTGATGACGCTGGGTTATATCGCCGGGGTTACCGAACGCATCAGGATCGGCATTTCGGTCCTGGTCATGCCCTACCGGCCGGCCGTACTGACCGCCAAACAGCTGGCGACCCTCCAGGAGCTGTCCGACAATCGGGTTATTCTGGGAGCCGGGGTCGGCTGGCTGAGGCAAGAGTTTGAAGCCCTGGGGGTTGATCCGCGCAAACGCGGCGCGCTGACCAACGAAACGCTCGAAGTCATTCACCAGCTGTTTGCCAACGATGTCAGCGCGTATGACGGCACGCATGTCAAATTCCCCGAGTTTGTGTTTGCGCCCCGTCCGGCCCGGCCGCCGATCTGGGTCGGGGGTGCCGGACCAAAGGCGCTGGAGCGGACCCTGCGCTTTGGAGACGGGTATTACCCGATCGGGCTCAAGCCGCCCGAGCTGACCGAGGTCAAAACCTATCTGGCCGAAGAGGCGGCAAAACGCGGCCGGGACGCGCCCGAACTCATCACCGGCGGTATGATCCGTGAAGACCCGGTGGCCATGCTGGACCGGATCAAGATGGTCGAGGAAGCCGGGGCGGACTACTACGTGCTGGGCCTGGGACGCTACGAGAATGCCGATAGCTATAAGCGCAGTATCGACAAGTTCGCGGCCGAGGTGATGCCCAAAGTGTGAAAAGTGTGAAGGACGAAGCCGAGCGGGCGACAGGCCGCCTAGTCCGTCTGCGCGCCTCGCTTGTGAGCCACCTCTAACAGGCGGCCCGGAAAGTCGGACATAATACCGTCTACGTCAAGCTCGAACAGGCGTTCCATCTCGTATCGATCATTCACGGTCCACACGTGGACCTCCGCGCCAAGGTCGTGGATGGCGGCAACGGTCTGGGGCGTGACGAGGGCGACGCCCTCGTATTCGGGCGGGATCTGGAACGCCCGGCCGGGCGGCCGGTAGTCACCAAGCTGCTGGCTGAAGACCCGCTGCATAAAAGCAAGCACCTCTGCCGCCGCACAGTTGGTGGCAATATCCGGGGCCAGACTTCTGGCCCGGGCCACGACGGCCTCGTGCTCTGAGGCCAGGATGACGGCCTCGGCCATGCCGCACTCCCGCACGACCGCAATCACCTGCTCCTCTATCGGCGGCTCTTGTTGTTTGATCTCAACCGTAAAGCGGACGTGCGGGAAGCGGCGCAGCACGTCGGCCAGGAGCGGGATGGTGACGCCCTGGCCCCGAAACGGAAACGTTTCGCCACCGTCGGGCGTAAAGTGATAGCCGGCGTCGAGCCCGTGCAGTTCGGCCAAGCCGTGCTCCTTCACCAGCCCGCGGCCGTTGGTCGTGCGCTCCAGGGTGTCGTCGTGCATGACCACCACCTGACCGTCGCGGCTCAGATGCACGTCCAGCTCCATATACACGACACCCAGGGCAGCGGCCCGCTGGAACGCGGCCAGGGTATTTTCCGGGGCTTCGCCACTGGCACCCCGGTGGGCGAACAGCCGTGGGGTCGGACCGCTAAAGAACTTGCTCATGGGCTTCTCCTTACACCGACTCGTCGTGTGTCTGTCCTAGCTCAGCCGTCAGGATTGTGCGCGAGGCAGCGCCGCCCAAAATATCGCTCGGGCGATGAGCGCCCTCCCCTTCGCTTGCTCTGGACAAAGAGATACGG
>WTHE01000515.1 GCA_011523315.1 Candidatus Binatota bacterium | reverse complement strand
TGATTGAGGCCGGCAACGAGCATGTCCGCCGTCCGGCGGCCCAGATCTGGGGCGCGCCCGAAGTCCAGTACGACTACAAGTTTTTCGGCAATGTCGGCCTCGACCTCGAAGAGATCAACAGCCGGCTGTACGCCTTCGGCAACTATGCCGAGCGCCGGGTGGAGGGCGGCTTCTACTTTCGTAATCCCCACACCCGGAACGGCGTATTCCGGGGCGACCCGCTCGAAGACGGCACGCCAACGGTCAAGATGATTGACCTGTCGCACGACGGCCTGTCGGGCAACTGCCGGGATATTCCCATCCGAGGCAATGTGCCCCAGTTTGCTGAAGTTGCCGATAACGGCCCGGACTGCTTTTCGTTCATTGAGCGCTTTCCGGGCGGCTTCACGCCGCGTTTCGGCGGCTATGTGAAGGACTGGAGCATTGCCTTCGGTCTGACCGGCGACCTGGAAGGGTTCAGCGGCATCTATTCCCTGCTGAACGGCTGGTACTACGACATGAGCGCCTACTTCGGGGAGAACAGCGTTGACTATTTCTTTATCAACACCATCAACCCCCAGTTGGCCGATATGCGAACGAACATCCCGACGCAGTACCGGCCCGGCGGCGTGAACCAGTCCGAGAAGACCTTCAACCTGGATATTTCCCGGCTGGTGGACCTCGGCGTGTTTGCCTCTCCGCTGAACATGGCCTTCGGCTTTGAGTACCACATCGAGGAGTACGAGGTGAAACTCGGCGGCGAGAACTCCTGGTACGCCGATTTCGACCGGTTCGGTCCTCAGGGTCTTGGCGTCGGCTCGAACGGGTTTACCGGCTTCGGCCCCAACATCGTCGGTGACTATCAACGGAATAATTACGCCCTGTACATGGACCTGGAAACCGAGGTGATTGAGGCTGTCACCCTGGGCGTGGCCGGACGCTACGAGAACTTTGACGCGCCGATCGGCGAGTCCCTGAACGGCAAGGTGTCGCTCCGGTGGCAGCTGTTGGATATGCTGGCCGTGCGCGGCGCGGTCAGCTCGGGCTTCCGCGCGCCCACGCCCGGTCAGGCCAACGTGAACAAAATCACCACGTCCTTTGCCGCCGATCTTGGCGGGTTGGTGGACGACGCCACTTTTCCTGCCCACCATCCGGCGTCGGCCTTCTTTGGCGCCCAGCCGCTGACCCCGGAAAAATCGGTCAACTATTCTGCCGGCGTGGTGTTCAACTGGGACGAGCTTGAGGTCACCCTCGACTACTACCGGATCAAGATGCAGGACCGCATCGTCCGCAGCAGCCGCTTCAATGTGGCCAATGAACTCACCAGGCTCGGCATTACCCGGGCGGCATTCGACGAGGTAGTCGGGCCGAACCAGATCACGGTGCTGCGCTTCTACACCAACGATTTCGACACCACCACCCAGGGCCTTGACCTCGTGGCCAGCTACCCGCTGGAATCCATGGTCGGTCTCACCGAGTTCACGTTTGTCGGCAACTGGAACAAGACCGAGGTGGACAGCCGGACCCCGGCGTTCATCAGCGATAAGCTTGTGCGGCAAATCGAAGAGGGCCTGCCGCAGTTCCGCTTCTCGCTGACGGCCGATCACAACTGGGGACCGTGGCGCTTGCTGTCCCGCCTGTACTTCTACGATAAATTTCGCGATTACCCGACCGACGGCGCTTTCGGCTTCAATACCGGCGAACGCTGGATGATGGATATCGAAGCCTCGTATACCTTCCTGAACCTGCCGTATGGCAGCGCTTTCACCATCGCGGTCGGCGCGGAGAACGTGTTCGACGAGTACCCGCGCAGAAACCCGCAGGCGCGCGGCGCCGGCCTGAAATACCCGGAAACCTCGCCCTACGGCTTCAACGGCGGCTTCTACTACGTGCGGGCCGGGTTTGAGTTCTAACGGCGTTGTGTGAACACGGGGGAGCGCATGAAGAACCCGAAGAGGTGGTGGCGGTGGGGGTTTGTGACGGGGCTCTTCATCCTCCTCGGGTCAGCGACAGGCGGAGCCCAGGAGCCGGCTGCGGAGCAAGACCCGGCCGCGCAGGCGGGGGTCGCCAGGCTCGGAACGCTCAACGTGATCGGCTCGCGGGTGGTGGGCCGCTCGGCCCAGGATTCCGTGGTGCCGGTGGACATCATCCGGGGAGAAGATCTCCAGACCTACGGCATCCGCGACATGGACGCGCTGCTGTCGGCCAGCGTGCCGTCCTACAATGTCAACCAGCAACCCATCAGCGACGCGGCTACGCTGATTCGTCCGGCCAACCTGCGCGGCCTGCCGCCCGACTCGACCCTGGTGCTGGTCAACGGCAAACGCCGTCACCGGGCATCCGTCATCCCTGAATTTGGAGGCATTTCGAACGGCTCGCACGGGCCCGATATTTCCGCGATTCCGGCCATTGCCCTGGAGCGGGTCGAGGTCCTGCGCGACGGCGCCGCCGCCCAGTACGGCTCGGACGCCATCGCCGGCATTCTGAACTTCAGGCTGCGCGAAGACCGGGGAGGGGCTGACCGTCCAGACCAGCTACGGACAGAACTACCACGGGGACGGCGACAAGGTGAATGTCGCCGCCAACCTTGGCCTACCGTTGACTGACAGCGGTTTTGCCAACTTCAGCTTTGAGTTTCTGAACGCTGACGAGACCAGCCGCAGCGCCCAGCGCGACGATGCCCGGGCCTTGATCGAAGCGGGGAATATGGATGTGCGCCGGCCCGCGACGCAGATTTGGGGCGCGCCCGAGGTCCAGTACGACTATAAATTCTTCGGCAACCTGGGGCTGGACCTGGAGCAGATCAACAGTCGGCTGTACGCCTTCGGCAACTATGCCGAGCGCAGGGTGGAGGGCGGTTTCTTCTTTCGGAACCCCAACACGCGCGGGGGAATCTTCGACGGGGGCGAGAATATCCTGATCGCCGACCTGTCGGACGACCGTCGGGGTTGTCCTGCAATTGCCAAGAACCCGGCGGCCGACTACGGCGCGGCCTTGGCAGGCTTGCCCGGCCATTGCTTTGCCTTCAACGAGCGTTTTCCGGGTGGCTTTACCCCGCGTTACGGCGGAGTCGTTGAGGACTGGAGTGTCGTCTTCGGCCTGCGTGGGGAGATCGAGAGTGCGTACACGCTGTTGAACGGCTGGTTCTACGACGCCAGCGCCTCCTTCGGCCACAACAGCGTAGATTTCTTCATGCACAACACCATCAACCCCCAGCTGGCCGCCATGCGGACGAACATCCCGACCTCGTACAAACCGGGCGGCTACCGGGAGTTCGACAAGGTGTTCAACCTCGACATTTCACGGCCGTTCGATGTCGGCCTGTTCTTCTCGCCACTGAACTTTGCCTTTGGATTGGAGCACCGCGAAGAGGAGTTCGAGATCAGATCCGGGGGACAGAACTCCTGGTATGTCGACAACAGCCCCGGCGGCCTGGCGGCCCAGGGCTTCGGCATCGGCTCCAACGGGTTTCAAGGCTTCGGGCCGGATATCGCCGGCACGTTCAACCGGGGCAGTTATGCCGGCTATCTGGACCTGGAAGCCGAGGTGGTCGAAAACCTGAGCCTGGGCATCGCCGGACGGTATGAGACGTATGAAGGGATCGCCGACACCCTGGACGGCAAGGTGTCGGCCCGCTGGCAATTCTTGGCCGACTGGGCCGTGCGCGGCTCGATCAGCTCGGGCTTTCGCGCGCCGACCGTCGGGCAGGCCAACTACCGCAAGACCTCGACCTCACTGGAGGGACGCCGGCTGGTAGACAACGCTATCCTGCCGCCAGATCACCCGGCGGCAGTCCTGAAAGGCGGCAAGAAGTTGGAGCCGGAAAAGTCGATCAACTATTCGGTCGGCACGGTGTTCAGCCTGGGCGACCTCGACGTCACGATCGACTATTACCGGATCAAGGTCCAGGGCCGCATGGCGCTGACGAGTAATCTTAAACTGACCCAGACGGATATCGACACACTGCTGGCCCAGGGTGTGTCAGACGCGCGCAGTTTCTCGGGGGTGAACTTCTTCACCAACGATTTCGACACCACCACCCAAGGTGTAGACGTGGTGGCGACCTATCCGCTGGAAACCTTGGCCGGCTACACCGTGATGACCTTTGTGGGCAATTGGACCGACACCCAGGTGGACAGCTTTAATCCGAACGTCATCAATGCCAGGCGGCGGCGGCAGTATGAAGACGCTCTGCCGGAGTTCCGCTTCTCCCTCTCGGCCGACCACACCTGGGGGCCGTGGCGCTTGCTGACCCGGGTGCATTACTACGACGGCTTTTTCGAGGATATCGTGGAGGCCGGTTTGACCTCCATAAACGGGGAACGCTGGCTCACCGACATGGAACTCTCCTACACCTTGAGGGACCTGCCGTTCATGCCGGTGGCGACGCTTGCATTCGGCGCGGAAAACATGTTCGACCAGTATCCGCGCAAGAGTCGCTGGGCGGGCGTGCTCGGCAATAAGTACCCGCCAAATTCGCCCTACGGCTTCAACGGCGGCTTTTACTACGTGCGGGCCAGCTTTGAGTTCTAAATGTTCGGCAAAGCGCACTGGCGGTCTGGGCTGGTAGCCGGCTTTCTCATCCTCCTCACCGCCGCAACAGTTGCAGCCCAGGACGCGCCGCCGCAGGCGGGGGTGGCCAAGCTCGGCGATCTCAGGGTGATCGGCTCGCGCCTGCTGGGCCGCTCGGCCCGGGATTCGTTGGTGCCGGTGGACGTGATTCAGGCGGAAGACTTGCAGACCTACGGCATCCGCGACATGGATGCGCTGCTGGCGGCTAGTGTGCCGTCCTACCACGTCAACCGGCGTGCCGGCGATGCCGCTGCGCTGGTCCGGCCGGCCAATCTGCGCGGGCTGCCGCCCGACTCGACCCTGGTGCTGGTCAACGGCA
>WTHE01000750.1:1719-4884 GCA_011523315.1 Candidatus Binatota bacterium | reverse complement strand
ATGATCTCGTCGAGATAGGGCTGCCAGACAGAAAAGTCCGGATAGCCGGTCAGCGGCAGCCGCAGCCAGTCGGCCGACTCAATAAACGGCGGGTCTGCTTGGCGGGCGGCGTCGAGGGCCGCGTAGCGGGCCGCAGCGGAATCTGCGGCCGCAGCCAGGGTCTCGGCACTGATATTGTGGCGTTGCAGCAGCGCCTGGCGGTGGGACGCTGACAGGCCCGGAATATTGCGGGCGACCCACAGCCACAGACGCTCCATCTGAATCGACTGGCCCTCGTACACCACGTCGTCATAGATACTCGACCCGCCGACCTGGGTGAAAAACGCCTGCACGCTGGGGTGGCCCTGCGAGGCGGCGGCCAGCGCGGTCGTCGCCCCGGCCGACGAGCCCGACAGCCCGACACGCTGCGTGGACCAGGGCTCGGCCGCGATCCACTCCAGGCTGTCGTAGCCGTCTGCGGCGTCGTCACCATAGACGTGGTCTTCGCCTTCCGAGCCGTAGCGGCCGCGCGTATCCTGGTAGACTGCGGCATAGCCACGGCGCACAATCTCGCGCCAGCCGCGCAGGATCGAGCCGCGCAGGGGCGCCTTGGGGTCCGGCAACCAGCCCCGGGTGCAGTCGGTCACGTGCTGGCCTTCGGGCGAGGTGATGCCGTACGGCGTGCGCTGCATAATCACCGGATAGCGCGGTCCGCCGCTGTCGGGCAGGAACACAAAGGTATTCAGGCGGACGCCGTCCCGCATCGGCACCATGGCCTGGAAACAGCGCGCCCCGTCAATCACTCGCATCGCGTGCCTTTCTTCTGGCTCAGTTCTGACCTGGCCGACCCTAAACGTCGGATGGGCGCTCAGTCAAGAGCGCCTCACGCCGATGCCAAGCCCGACGGCGCTTCAGCTCAGCGCCGCACGGGACTGGCGGCTTGATCTGGACCGGTGATATCGGTAGCACAGGGAGGGTGAAAAACATGGATGGGAAGGTGGCTGATCCGTCTTGGCGCGTCTAGGAAGCATCTGGGGTCTGGGGGGCATTCTGGCCATACTGGCCTATGCGGTTTTTCATCTGCTCGGCCGCTCAATCGAGGCCTTCGGCTACGCCTGGGACTGGCGCCACTGGACGCTGCTCATCCTCAACACGGCCTTCATGGCCCATTCGGAGGGCTACATGGGTTTCCAGAAATCCTTTGCCCCGCGCGTCGTCGCCCGTGCCCGGGTGCTCGACGACCGGCCGTCCCTGCTGCGCCTGCTGCTGGCCCCGCTGTTTTGCATCGGCTATTTTCACGCCACCCGCCGCCGGCTGCTGTCCATCTATACCCTGACCCTGGGCATTAGCGCGCTGATCGTCATTTTTCAGTACATCAGCCAGCCGTGGCGCGGCATTCTTGACGGCGGCGTGGTGGTCGGCCTGACCTGGGGTATGACCAGCATCGTGGTGCTGGCGGCCAAGGCGTGGCGAGAGCCGTGCACTCTCGCGGCGGCCGACCTACCCGACTCGTCACTGCCCCGGACAACCGCCTAGGTCAACCGCGCTTCTTCCTCCCTCTTGTCAGCTCGGCGATCATGATGATTCGCACCGGTCGGCCCTTTTAATCCCCGCTCAACCTGAGCAACCGACTGACGCAGCAATTCGGCAGCCTTCGACAGCGCAATCATGTCTTCGGCCAGCGCCCGATACACCAGCCGCTCGAAACGGCGCGGCCTCTCGGCCGTGGAGTCCTGCTCCAAGGGGTCCGGTTCCTGAGAGCGCCAGCCACGCGCGAAAGTACGAAAGGCATACTGGAGCGAGCTGCGGCTGATGACGCCGACCTGTTCCAGACGGACGAGCAAGGCGCTTGCAGCGACGCGGTAGAAGCGCTTCAGGTCGACCAGCTCCTGGTAGCCAAACGCCGTGCGCTGTTGACCGACTTCGCGCTGGAGATGGACGCTGGGCATGAGAAAGGCACCGGCAAAACGGTTACACCACTTTTCCAGCGCAGGCTCTTCAGCATGCCTTGTACCAATCATGCGGTGGGCCAATTCATGGGCCAAAGTGAAGCGGCGACGCTCAAGATTGACACGCTGATTGACAACGATCACGGGAACGCCCGCCTCACCCTTGCGCCGAACCATGCAGGTGAAGCCTGAGACCTTATCTGGGAGGTCTTCGATAAGGACCTTGATCCCTTTTTCCTCCAGCAGTTCGGTCATATTGGGAATGGGATCGAAGCCAAGAGCCCACTGGTCCCGCAGCCTATCGGCCAGAGTCTCAGCCTGCTCAGCCTCGGCGATGGACACAGGCATTGAGTTGGGGCGGCTCCAGGCGGCACTGTCGAGTTCCAGAATCTGCTCAATCTGGAGATAGCGCTCAACGCTTTCGAGAACCGCGGTTTCGACCTTGGCCCGGTCGCGCGCACTGGTATTGGCCTTGGTGCGGAACTCCACCTCGCCAAGCTCGACGGCCTGGGGCGCCATCAGGTAGGCCAGGCTCACATCAAGCGCCCGGGTGAGGCTGATCAGTACCTCAGAGCTTGGGGTCATTTCGTTCCGTTCATATTTCCCGATGGCCTGAGCAGTCACGATGTAATCCATCTTGCGGGCCAAATCGCGCAGGGACAGGCCGCATCGTTTGCGGGCCAGTTTTATGCGTTCGCCGTTCATAGTCGCCTCACAGGTCCTGGAAGGTTTACAACTAGAGCAACTATTGTATACTGTAAACCTCTGAGACGACGCTTTTCAAGGCTTTTCGCCTGTGAGGAGGAGGCTGGATTATGAGGATAAACGATCTGTTGCGACAACAGCGACATTTGGCCGACATAGTGGATCCTCCCGCTCTCAAGCTGGGCCATGAGCTCCAAGAGAGGAGTAAATTGTCTCAAGATCATACAATTCTTCCTCCTCAGTTCAGGCTCCAAGACGCTCTCGCCAACTCATTACATGATTTTAATCTGACCCAGCGATCAGTCGTAGACAATGTTCGACAGGCGATCCAACCACTGGAAATGTTGTCAGCAGCGGCGAAGCAGAATTTCAAAAACGCAGAATTGGCAGGAAGCGACATCTTCAAAAGAACTACCGAGCTAGCAGCAGTCACAAAGCAGATGTCGGAGAGGATTTCATTATCCGCCACAACGACGGCTAGGATCGCTGAAGCTACTCGGAGGAGTGTCGAATTTTCCAGCTCCCTGAGCAG
>WTHE01000750.1:0-1619 GCA_011523315.1 Candidatus Binatota bacterium | reverse complement strand
GGCCACCAGAGAGCGATAGCCGATCTTCTTCGACGAACAGCGCAGATGCAAAAAGTGGCGAGCGCTAATTTCGCCCTGCCCCATCACCTCCTTACTGAATCGGCTACAGCAATGACTAGGATCGCTGAAGCTACTCGGAGGAGTGTCGAATTTTCCAGCTCCCTGAGCAGTTTTCACCAAGGCCACCAGAGAGCGATAGCCGATCTTCTTCGACGAACAGCGCAGATGCAAAAAGCGCTCAGAATCAATCTCCCTCCAGTGCTGGCCTTTTCTAGCCAGCCATATGATGTGGTGCAGGCGAAGAACTCTCTCGTCACACTTGATACGAGCTTCACAGAAGAATTCTTGTCTTGGCTGCGCGATGCTGAGACAACAACACCAGAACCACGGCAAGAAGAATTTTTAGCATATTTCTTGGGATGGCTAGCAGAAAAATCTCAGCGGCTGCCGCAGGGTATAATTAGTCTTGAGAGTCTCATCAATATCTTGGTGACAATCACCATTTTTTTGTATTCCACTTGGTCTGACGGCCAAATGGAAAAACGGCTAACGGAAAAAATTATAAACGTAGCCTCTGAGAAGCGAATCGTGTACAAGACAGAGGGAATTAGGCCAGATCCAACTTCTCGCAAGCGCTATGTAGTGGCGGTAACAGACCGTCTCTGCCTTCGGTCAGAGCCCTCACTAAAGGCTCCCATTCTGGCGTTCTTGTTGCCCGACACGTTGGTTGAGGAAATTGAGCAGCATGAAACTTGGTCATTTGTTGAATTCTCCGACCACGCGGATGGATCGGTAAAAAAAGGCTGGGTGTACAGAGACTATCTTCGAGCGATCCGGCCGGAAAAAGGTTGATACTGCTACTCTTGTACCTTGACCCAACCCACGAGACGAGCCAAAAACCCGCCTTAACCCACCTCATTCGTATGAGGAAGGGGTAGATCATAAATCGAGGAGAGGAGTAGCTATGCCAGGAAGATTAGCTGATAAGGTCGCCCTGATTACCGGAGCCGGCGGCGGCCAGGGGCGGGCGGCGGCGGTGCTGTTCGCCCAGGAGGGCGCCAAGGTGGTGGTGACCGATATCAAGATCGAGGGTGGACACGAGACGGTCGAGCTGGTCAAGGCGGCCGGCGGACAGGCCGTCTTCCACGAAACCGATGTGTCACGCGCGGCCGACCTCCAGGCCGCAGTGGCCCGAGCGGTCGAAACCTACGGCGGTTTGCACGTCATGTACAACAACGCCGCAGTGCTGCATAAGCGGGATACGACGGTGACCGAGCTTGAGGAGGACCTGTGGGATCTCGTGCTGGAGGTGAATCTCAAGAGCGTCTACCTGGGCTGCAAGTACGCCATTCCCAAAATGACCAAGTCCGGCGGCGGCTCGATCATCAACGTGTCGTCGCTGGCCGGGCTGTTGGGCGTCGGCAACGTCCACGCCTACACCGCAGCCAAAGGCGGGGTGGTCTCGCTCACCCGAGCGGTCGCCACCGCCTATGCCGCCAAGAACATCCGCTGCAACGTCATGTGCCCCGGCGCGGTGGACACGCCGATGATGGCCCACGTGCTACACGGCTCGAATCCCAAGCGGATGGAACGGGTGGCCAAGAGCCATCCGCTCGGCC
>WTHE01000055.1 GCA_011523315.1 Candidatus Binatota bacterium | reverse complement strand
ACCGTCGCCCCATGGTCGGCCAGGTATTTGGCGGTAATGGGGCCAACGCCGACCCAGGCGAAGTCGGCGACTTTAATGCCTTCGAATGCGTAGCGGCGCTCCATGCTGTGTCTCCTCACAAGCGGCGGCTCAGACGGCTCCGACCGTCCGCAGGGCGGCCAGCTTATCCGGTCCATAGCCCAGCAGTTCGCCGTAGACCTCGGTATTGTGCTCCCCGATATGCGGGGCGCGTCCGGCGACCGACAGCGGCGTGTGGCTGAGCTTGGCAAACGGACCCGGGTAGGGAATCGTCTGGCCCAGATCTTCGTGCTCGACCGGCACGAAGAATTCGCGGGCGGCCAGCTGCTCGCTGGCGGTGATGTCTTCCGCAGTGGCGACCGGGGCGAGCAGGATGCGCCGCTCCAGGGCGCCGGCGTAGATCTCGGCCTTGGTCAGGGTTTTCAGAAACGCGGTAATCGCCGCCTCAATCTCGTCAATCTCCTTTTGGACCTCGTCGCCCCTGGCGTTCATGAAGGTGGCCGGTCCCCACTGGGTCCAGTCTTTGTCGAGCATCCACTGTGGGGCCATGCCTTTTTCGTCCATCCAGCCGATAAATGCCTTGAGCGACGGGGTGAGGGGGCCGCCGGCGACCAGCAGCGTGATATAGCCGTCCTTGCACGGAAAGACGAGGCGCTGGCGCATGCCCTCGGAGCCGGCAAACACGCCGTTGCGCTCGACCGAGTTGCCGTGCAGGATCGGAAACGCCTGCTCGTTCATCAGCGTCCAGACCACGCAGGCCTGCATGTTGACCACCACGTGTTGGCCCTCTCCGCTTATCTCGCGCGGATAGTGGGCGGTCATCGAGCCGACCGCCGCTTCGGCGCTGGCGTGAAAATAGCTCTGCAACAGGTTGATGCGGGCCGGCCCGCGGTCCTGCTCGCCCATGATGGCCATGGCCCCGCCGGTTGCCCAGACGATCAGGTCGTCGGCCTGCTGGTCGCGTCCGGCTTCGGTATCGCCAAACGGGGTGATCGAGGTCAGGATAATGCGCGGGTTGCACTGCGACAGGGCCTCATAGCCGAGACCCAGCTCGTCCAGATAGCCGACCGGAAAGGTCTCGATCACAAAGTCCGAGACCGCGACCAGATCGCGCAACACGGCCCGTCCGTCGGCCCTTGTCAGGTCGAGGGTGACGCCCTTTTTGCCGGCGTTATAGGCAAACCAGAACAGGCTTTTCTCGGGGTCCGCCTCGTCGTGGTAAAAAGGCGGCAGGCTCCGCGCCGCGTCGCCGCCCGGCGGCTCTATCTTGATCACCTCAGCGCCCATATCGGCAAACATTTTTCCGCACAGCATGCCCTTTTCGTCGCTCAGGTCGAGAACCCGGTAGCCGGCCATCAGCGCGCTGCGCGTTGGAGCGGATGTCGTCATTGCGTGGCTCCTTGCGGGGTGTGGAATCGGCGCCGTAGGCGCTGGGCGAACTGTATTGCCGAACCACGGTGCGAGTCAAGCGCGGGCGGCCTCAGGGCAGCAGGGCGATGATCCGCACCGGCGCGCCCGAGCCGCCGGCGATCTTCATCGGCAGCGCAATCAGCAGCGCCCCGCTCGGCGGCAGCTGGTCGAGGTTGGCCACATTCTCCAGCCCGGGCAGGTTGGCGCCGTGCACGATCCGGTGGACCATGAAGTCCGACGACTGGCCGTAGTCAAGGCTCGGCGTGTCCACGCCGATCGCGTCAATGCTGCGCTGTGAGACGAGGAAGCGGGCAGCCTCGTCGGAGAAGGCCGGAAAGTGCAGATTGGCCACGTCGCCGGGCTGATCGCTGCCCAAATAGCGCCGCTTGTCCGGCCAGCGTTTGCCCCAGCCGCTGTACATCAGGACGATGGCGCCCGAGGGAATGCGGCCGTGGGCCTGCTCCCAGGCCTCGATATCGGCCACACTCAGGCGATAGTCCGCGTTGGCGGACGCCTGGGCCTCAACGTCGATAACGACCGCCGGCCCGATCAGCTGCTGGACCGGAACCTCCGCCGCCGTGCGCTTGCCCTCGGCAAAATGGATCGGGGCGTCCATATGGGTGCCGCCGTGCTCGGCCAGGCAGATATTATTGGCCGCATACCAGTAGCCGGCTTCGGTGTGGCCGGCGGCAACCACCTCGCGCTGGAACGGTTTGGCCGTCGGCCAGTAGACCGTGTCCTGGTCAAAGGCATAGGTCAGGTCAAGCACTTTTCCGTCGTCGATATTCCAGTCGGCCGGGGTCGCCGGGGGCGCCAGCCAGCCGCTCAGGATGACGAGTAGGGCCAGATATCCACTACGCTTGAGAGAGCCTGACATACGCCTACCTCCTGATCCGGACCGGGACACGGCCTGCAATAGCGCATAGCCGGCGGCCCGACAAGCGGCGCCGCATTGACAAAGCCGAGGAGCCGGCAGGATAATCGGGAGCCGCGAGAGGCCGAAGAGTCCTGCGCTCCTGGCCCCGAGCCCAGAAGGAGGAAAGCATGGTTCGCGAGTATAAATTCCCCCAGTTGGAGAATGTGATTTTCGGCGTCGGCGCGCTGGAGCGGGTGCCCGGCGAACTGGAGCGTTTCGGCAAGCGGCGCGCCCTGGTCCTGACCGGCCAGAGTCTATCGACCAAAACCGATCTGGTCCAGAAATTCGAGGCCCTGCTTGGAGAGCGCTGGGCCGGCACCTACAACGGCTGCAAACAGCACGTGCCGAGCCATACGGTTGACGAAGCCGTAGCCCTGGCGCGCGAGCGCGAGGCCGACGCCATCATCAGCTTTGGCGGCGGCAGTCCGATTGACGCGGCCAAGATTGTGGCCCTGGAACTGCTCGAAGACGCTCAGACCCAGGCCGACATGCCCCAGATTGCGATTTCGACCACGCTGTCGGCGGGTGAGTTCACCCCCTTTGCCGGGATCACCGATGAGGCCACTCGGGTCAAGGGGCTGCGGGTCGATCCACGCATCGTGCCCAAAACGATCGTGCTCGATCCCCAGGTGACCCTGCCGACCCCCCGGCAGCTGTGGTCGGCGACCGGCATCAAGGCGCTCGACCACGCCATCGAGGCTCTGTGGTCGGTCAACCCCCAGCCGGTGTCTGATGCCCTGGCCATGGAGGCGATCCGCAAGCTGCACGTCTCGCTGCCCCTGTCGGTCAAAGAGCCCGATAATGTTGAGGCGCGCGGCGAGTGTCAGGTGGCGGCCTGGCTGTCGATCTTTGGCCTGGGCAATGTCGGCGTCCGCCTGAGCCATATCTTCGGGCACCAGATCGGCGCCCGCTGGGACGTGCCGCACGGGGTGACCTCGTGCATCACGATTCCGCACTGCATGCGCTTTCTGGCGCCCCAGACCCTGCCCCAGCAGGCCAAGATCGCCGAGGCGTTCGGCATTCAGGCCAACGGACGCTCAGCCGAGGCGGTTGCGGCCGAGGCGGCCGAGGTGGTCGAGGCGTTCATTGACGGCTTTGACGTGCCCCGCCGCCTGCGTGATGTCGGAGCCAAGGAAGACGAGCTGTCGATTGTGGCCCAGGCTGTGATTGAGGAAAGCTCCCTGTGGCATAAGCAACAGGGCGCCGAAGAGGCCATGCTGGGACTGCTCACGGCTATGTGGTAGACGCCCACGCCTGTCAAGGAGCGGACATGCCGAATCCAACTCCCCGTGTCATCCACGAGCCGCCGCGCTCGACGCCGGTCAAGGCCGAGACCCAGGTCCTGGTGGTCGGCGGCGGGTCGGCCGGTGTGGCTGCGGCCGTGGCTGCGGCGCGCAACGGGGCCGATGTGATCCTGGTCGAGCGGCTCGGCTATCTGGGCGGGCTGGCCAGCGGCGGCCTGATCATTCTGCTGCTGACCCTGGACGATGGTCGGGGCCGGCAGGTGGTGGGCGGCCTGTGCCAGGAAGTGACGGACCGTCTGGCCCAGCGTGAGGCCGCCTATTTTCCGCCCCAGACCGAGTGGGGCAGTGCCGACCAGGACCTCGTCAGCCGGAATCGTAACTGGGGGCTGGTGTGGGGCCACGGCCCGCACCGGGTGCGCTACTCGGTCGCCTACGATCCCGAAGAATTCAAGTTTGCGCTGAACCGGATGACCCAGGAGGCCGGGGTGCGGCTGCTGCTGCACGCCTATGCCTGCGACGCCATCGTACAGGACGGCCGGGTCAGCGGGGTGGCCTTTCAGGCCAAGTCCGGCCGGTTCGCCATTCTGGCTGATGTCGTCATTGATGCCAGCGGCGACGGCGATATCTTCACCTCGGCCGGGACTGCCTACGAGAGCGAGAAAGTCCTGCCGTGGCTGTGGTTCTGCATGGGTGGGGTCGAAGACCCCGAGGCCGCTATCGAAGCCGGGGGCTGGTTTTTTCACACCCCGGGCGAGGGCAAGGTCCTGATGCCGTGGGGGGCGACCGAGCGGATCAGCCGTAAGATCGACGCCACCGACCCCGAAGACCTGACCTATGCCGAGCTGGAATGCCGCAAGCAGGTCATGGCCGAGGCGGACCGCCTGCGGCGTGAGGTGCCGGGCTTTGCCAAGGCGCACTTCTGTCACATCGCCGATCAAATCGGTATCACCGAGAGTCGCCGTCTGGTCGGCGAGGCCGTGCTGGGCCGGGACGATATTGACACGCCGTGTGAGGATGTGATTGCCCTGACCGGGCACTGGACCAAATACGAGGCCGTGTACCACATCCCCTACCGGTCGCTACTGGCCAGGGAATTTCCCAACCTGCTGGTGGCCGGTCGCTGCATCTCGGTCGATCACCGGGTCCATCACGCCACCAAAGAGATTCCGCCGTGCATTGCGACCGGCGAGGCGGCCGGGACCGCAGCCGCGCTGGCCGCGCGGGCGGGCACGTCGCCCAAACAGATTCAGGTCTCCGGCCTGCAAAAGCGTCTCGAAGAGGGCGGGGCGATTCTGCGCCTG
>WTHE01000050.1 GCA_011523315.1 Candidatus Binatota bacterium | reverse complement strand
TTTTCGGCTTTACCGTTTTTACCCCGCCAGAACTCGACATGGACATGTCCGGCTAGAGCGGGTAGGGGTGGGTTTCAAACCCGCCCCTGCCGTTCCTCATCAGTTGTCCGCCGATTGTATCCCTTTATTGTCTCCGCCCGTTTCCGTGTCTCCCGCTGATCCCAGGCATGCTCTTCCTGTACTCTGGCCCGGTGTCTCTCGTCTGAGCGGACAAGAGGCCGTGGAGAAAACAGAGGGGCTTTCGAGAAAGGGGAGGCCCAGATAGGATCGGGCCACGTTCGGGTCAAGATCAGCGACACAGGCAAACGTGATAACAACCGGTATGACACGGACTCACGATTGCCTGTGAAGGAGGGGCGCGTGCAGGATATCCAGGCGATACAGACGCAGCTGCGTGACGAGCTGGCCGCAGCGACCTCGGAGGGCGAGCTTGAGGCTGTTCGGGTGCGCTACCTGGGCCGCAAAGGGGTGGTCACCCTGATGCGCAAAAACGCGGATTTTTCGCGCATGTCGGCCGACGAAAAAAAACACTTCGGCCAGCAGTTCAACCAGCTCAAGCGCTTTGTCGAAGACCAGCTGGGTCAGGCCCGGGCTGCGCGCCAGACCAGCCCCAAAGCGCAGGCCAGTATCGACATGACGCTGCCGGGCCTCAACAGCCGCAGCGGTCACCTGCACCCCATCTCGCTGGTCCAGATGGAACTCGAAGACATCGCCCGGGCGATGGGCTTTTTGATTGAGACCGGCTATCACGTTGAGACCGATTTCTACAACTTTGAGAGCCTGAATATTCCCGGCGATCATCCGGCCCGCGACATGCAGGACACCTACTGGCTGACCAACGGCATGTTGCTGCGGACGCATACCTCGGCCAACCAGGTCCGGGCTCTGGAGACCCACGGTGTGCCGCTGCGGGCGATTTTTCCCGGCCGCTGTTTTCGCAATGAGGCCATTGACGCCAGCCACGAAAACACCTTCTACCAACTCGAAGGTCTGATGGTCGATACCGACATCTCGATCGCCAATCTGATCGCGATGATGAAGACCCTGCTGACGGCCGTGTTTCACCGTGAGGTCACGGTCCGCCTGCGGCCCGGCTATTTCCCCTTTGTCGAGCCCGGCTTTGAGCTGGATATTCAGTGCCTGATCTGTGACGGCGGCGGGTGTGCGACCTGCAAACGCTCGGGCTGGGTCGAGCTGCTGCCGTGCGGTCTGGTCCATCCCCGGGTGCTGGAGTTTGGCGGAGTCGATCCCGACCGCTATAGCGGCTTCGCGTTTGGCCTGGGCCTGACCCGGCTGGCGATGATGAAGTACAACATCCCCGATATCCGGCTGCTGAACGCGGGCGACCTGCGCTTCTGTGAGCAGTTCCCCGCCTCGGTCTGAGCACGAGGGCCGGCATGAAAATTTCGCTTGAGTGGATCGCCCAGTACGTTGACGTGTCCGACATTGCCCCGGACATGATCGCCGAACGGCTGACCATGGCCACGGCCGAGGTCGAGGCCGTGGAGACGCTGACGCGCAGCCTGGACGGGGTGCGGGTCGGCAAGGTCGTGTCGGCCGAAGCCGTGTCCGACACCAACGCCTTTGTCCGGGTCGAGTGCGGGACCGACACCTTCAGCACGGTGTGCGGGGCGCCCAATGTGCGGCCGGGCATGACCTCGGCCTTTGCCCCGGCCGGGGTGCGGCTGGCCGACGGGACGCGCCTCGAAGCACGGCAGGTCGCCGGCCGGCCCAGCCAGGGCGTGCTGTGTTCGTCCGAGGAACTCGGCATGGGCGGCGGACACCTGGGAATTGTGGACCTGCCCGACTCGCTGGCCAGCGGCCGTCTGCTGTCCGAGCTGATTCCGCCCACCGACACGATTATTGAGATTGATAACAAGAGCCTGACCCACCGGCCGGATTTGTGGGGACACTACGGCCTGGCCCGCGAGGTGGCTGCGGTCCTGGGCCGGCCCCTGCGGCCGCTCGAGCGCGCCGACCTGTCCGCGTATGACGCGCTGCCGGCCTACCCGCTTGCGCTCGACGACGTGGAGAACTGTCCGTGCTACTGCTGCCTTGAACTGGACGGGGTGGCCGCGCTGCCGGCCCCCTTGACGATACAGTACCGGCTGCACGCCCTGGGGCAGCGGACCTTCAATATCCTGGTCGATCTGACCAACTACATCATGCTCGAACTCGCCCAGCCCATGCACGCCTTTGACGGCGCCCGGCTGCGGGCGGTGCGCATCGCCCCGTTCGGGCGCAGCGGCTCGTTCACCACCCTGGACGGTCAGGACCGGGCCATGCAGCCGGACGACCTGATGATCTGGAATGAAACCCAGCCGGTGGCCCTGGCCGGGATCATGGGCGGGCTGAACAGCGAGGTCGGCCAGGACACGACCCGCCTGCTGCTGGAGAGCGCCAATTTTCGGGCCGCGCGCATCCGCCGCACCGCCACCCGGCTCGGCCTGCAAACCGACGCCAGTCAGCGCTTTGAGAAACAGCAGCCGCCGGTCACGACCAAGCTCGGGATCGAGCGTTTCGTGCGGCTGCTGCACGAGGCCGGCCTCAGGCCCGAGGTCCGCTCACGCTTGACCTACGCCGGCGATCTCAAACCGGGCACGCGGCGGCTCAGCATACCCAAGGGCTTTTTTGATCGGCGGATCGGCAACCCCATCGCCAGTGATAAAATCGTCTCTATCCTGACCTCGCTCGGTTTTGAGGCCGAGCTGGACGCAGACGAGCTGCGGGTCGGCATCCCGCCGTTTCGCAGCGAAAAAGACATTGCGCTGCCGGTTGATATTCTGGAGGAAGTCACCCGGATCAACGGCTATGACAATCTTGAGCCCCGGCTGCCGGATTTTTCGGCCGACACCGTGGCCTTTGACGACCGTTTGCGGACCGAGCACAAGGCGCGGCGGCTGCTGGCCCAGGCCTACCAGTTTTCAGAAATCCACAACTACAGCTGGTTTGACGAAACCTGGCTGAAGACCATTGGCTATAAGCCCCCGGCCGCCCTGCGGGTGGCCAACCCGAGCGCTGAGCAGCACGTGCGGCTGCGCACCAGCCTGATGCCCAACATCCTGGCTGTGGTCAAGAAAAACGCCCTGCACAGCGACCAGTTTCGCATCTTTGAGTTGGGCCCGGGCTATTGGGCGGTGGGCGAAAGCGACCGCCAGGAGCGCCTGCTCCTGTCGGGGGCCAGCTTTCAGCACGAGCGTATCGCGCCGCTGGAGGAACATTTTCGGGCGGTCAAGGGCGCACTGGAAGCCCTGGCCGTCCAGCTCAATGTGGGCCGGCTGGATTTCATGCCGGGGACTGAGGATGTCTCGCCGTGGCAGACTGCGGGCAGCCATGTCCAGATCAGCCGCGCTGCGGGCCCGGTCGGCAGTCTGGGCTTTGTGGCCGGCCCGCTGCTGGGTGAGTTGGCCGCCAAGGCTCAGGTGGTCTGGTTTGAGTTGGATTTCGGCGCTCTCGATGGTCCGTTGTTTCCCGAGGTCCGCTATCTGCCGGCCTCCCGCTATCCGGGCTCGTGGTTTGATTTTTCGATTGTCGCGCCGCTGGAAACCCGTTTTGCCGAGTTGGTCGGCCGCCTGGACGGCTTCAGCCACCCCCTGCTCAAAAAGCGCGAGTTTGTGACCCGCTATACCGGTCGAGGACTCGACCCCGGCACTGCCAGCTGCACGTTTCGGTATTGGATCGAATCGCCGCAGCAGACCCTGAGCGGTGAGCAGATCGAGGTCTTCCAGCAGGAGTATATCGCCTTTCTGAGCGCCCAGGGCTTGCGGCTGCGCTGAGGCGAGGTCTAAGGATAGGGCTATGGAGACGGTTTTCAGCGGGATTCAACCCTCGGGCGAGATGCACCTGGGCAACTATCTGGGGGCGGTGCGCAACTGGGTAGCCCTACAGGACCAGTACCGGTGTTTTTTCTGCGTGGTCGATTACCACGCCATCACCCAGGACTATGAGCGCGACGCGCTGTCGCGCCAGACCCTGGAGATGGCGACCGATCTGATTGCGTGCGGTATTGATCCCGAGCGCTCGGTCGTGTTCGTGCAGTCGAGTGTGGCCGAGCATACCGAGCTGTGCTGGATTCTGGACACGGTCACCCCGTTTGGCGAGCTGGGGCGCATGACCCAGTTCAAGGACAAATCGGCCAAGCAGGCCGATAATATCAACGCCGGGCTGTTCAGCTATCCGGTGCTCCAGACGGCCGACATCATTCTGTACAAGGCCAGCCTGGTGCCGGTCGGCGCCGACCAGGTCCAGCACCTGGAGCTGGCGCGCGAGATTGTGCGCCGCTTCAACAAGCGCTGGGGCGACTATTTTCCTGAGCCGCAGGCTCTGCTGTCCAGCACGCCGAGAATTCTGGGTCTGGACGGGCAGGCCAAAATGTCGAAATCGCTCGGCAACACTATTGCCCTGGGCGAGGCCGACGAACCGATTCGCAAACGCCTGGCCACCGCAGCGACCGACCCGCAGCGGGTGCGGCGCAAGGATCCGGGCGATCCTGAGGTGTGCAATCTGCATACCCTGCATACCTTCTTCTCGGACGAAGAGCGTCTGGAATGGGTGCGTTCGGGCTGCCGCACGGCCGATATCGGCTGTTTTGAGTGCAAGTCGGCCCTGGCCGATAATCTGATCGCTCACTTGCAGGTCATCCGCGAGCGCCGGGCCGAGCTACAGGCGCAGCCCGGTCGGATTGAAGAAATTCTGCGTGAGGGCGCCCGCAAGGCCCGGGAGGTCGCCCGGCAGACGATTGACGAGGTCCGCGACCATATTGGTCTGTGGGGTTAGGGCGTTTCCCGTTAGATGAGTAGGTCGGATTAGCGGAGCGTAATCCGACAAGTACGGGATGTCGGGTTACGCCTGCGGCTAACTCGACCTACACGGCTGTGGATCATAATTCGGGTGGTAGTGTCCGAAC
>WTHE01000148.1 GCA_011523315.1 Candidatus Binatota bacterium | reverse complement strand
CATCAACAGGGCTTTGCACACCGCGTCGCCGGCTGCGGCGAAATGTCCGGTGTGGTTGTACATATAGTTCGAAGTGGTGCGGCTGCCCCAGCCCATGCCGGGGGAATGAAAGGTCGGCGGAACCTTGAGGTCCAGGCATTTGGCCCACACCGGGTCGTAGTCGTAGGCGCTGTCGATACAGAAATTGTCAATCCAGAAGGCGTGCAGTCCCATGGCGGCGTCTTTGGCGACCGCAGCCGGGACGGGACGCTGGACATGGCCGGCCATCATCACCGCCTTGAGGCCGAGTTCGCCGACACAGTAGTCCAGCTCGTCGACCGCCTCCTGGGGCGTGTGCATGGGAATACAGGCGGCCGGGGTCATGCGGTCGGCGTAGCCACGGAAGTAATCGGCCACGAACAGGTTGAACGCCCGACAGGTGGCCTGGCGCAGTTCGGCGCTCTCGATATGGGGGAAGGCCAGACCCAGCGAGGGATACAGCACGGTGAAGTCAATGCCGATCTCGTCCAGGCGCTGGTGGAGCAGCTTGGGCAGGCTGGCCGTAGCCCGGTCCAGGGTGTTGCGGGTCGGCAGTGCCCACCACGGGGAGCGCGTCGTGCGCTGGGCGTGGCGCTCCTCGGGCGACAGGCGGTACCAGTCAAACATCTTGCCCCAGCTGCCGGTGTTCCGCTCCGGGGACAGGTAGCGATCAAGCACGGACTGGCCGCCGACCTGCTTCAGGTAGTCCAGGAAGCCGGGCTCGAACTCGATCATATGCCCGTCCGAGTCAATCACGGGGTGCTTGAGCCGAGCGCGAATTGCGGCGGATGGGGACGGGTGTGACATGGTGGCCTCCTGTATTCCAGCCGATTATCCTCTTCTTTGCCGCAATTTGCTAGAGGAAGGGCGAGAATGGGTCATCGTGATGACCGCCCATTGAAGAAATGCGGGGGTCTTGCTCTTGGCCTGTCCGTCTATCATACTCTGCTGCTGGAATTGCGTCTGTCCTCGGCGTCTGCCACAAGCTGGCTCCGTTTCTTGAAAGGAGTGTGTGGATGCATATGGCCCCTCGACTGTCGAAGATGCTTGGCTGTTTGAGTGTGCTCGGTCTGCTTGTGCTGTCGGTTGCCGAGGCGTGGGCGATTATCAACCTGCGCGACGACCTGGAACTCGAAGGCTTCATGCAGAGCCAGGCGGTGCTGCGGACCCCGCAGTACCAAGACGCCACCCTGATTATCCAGCGCAACAGCGTGCAGCTGGAAAACACCTGGAACTTCATCCGCAACAGCCAAACCTCCATAGGCGGCCTGTCGACCGGATGGCTCGAAGAGGCGACCTTCAAGCTCATCTACCGCTTTGCCTATGACTCGACCTATGACATCTCGGACTCGCGGCGCGAGCACTTCACCAAGGGCCAGCGTTCTCAGCTCAAGTTCGAGAACTGGGTCCGTGAAGCCTATGTGGACCTGGCCCTGCCGCCCGTCACCCTGCGCATCGGTCGCCAACAGGTCATCTGGGGCGAAACCGACACCTTCCGGGCGCTGGACGTGATTAACCCCCTGGACACCTCCTGGCACTGGGCGCGCGAACCCTGGGAAGACATCCGCTTCCCGCTGTTCATGACCCGCGCCATCTACGATATCGGGAAATTCGGGCCGTTCGAGGAGTCGTTCATCGAGGGCGTCTGGATCCCCGGCGACTTCAAGCGCAACCGGGGCTGCGGCAACCCCTATCGGCCGTGGTGTTATTACGGCTCACGGCGTCGCGGACCGGTCAATACGGCCATTGTGGGCGACCAGGTGATCGATCTGGTCACACCGGTACAGGAAAAAAAGCCTGACTGGCAGCTGAAAAACAGCGAGCTGGGGGTGCGCTTCAAGGCCGTCTACGGTCTGGTTGACTTTGGCCTGCACTACTTCTGGACCCTGTCCGACACGACCGGGGTCAAGGTCCGCAGCGACCGTGCTCGCCTCGAAGGCAATCTCCTGACGGTGCCACTCGACCTGGTCAACCCGCGCAGCCATGTGGTCGGCGTGTCGGCCAACTATTCCGAGGAGATCTACACCCAGGCCGTCTACCGGATCGAAGCCACCTATACCACCGGCATCCCGATGGGGATGGACACGCGGGACCCGCGCGGCGTTCCCCTCCGGCTGGACAAAGACCGTAACAGCTACAAGACCACCGAGCAGACCCTGCTGATGCTGGCCTTTGACCGGCCGACCTGGATTCGGCCGCTGAACAGCCTACGGACCTTTTTTATCAGCGGTCAGTTTTTCTGGCAGCACTACACCGACTACAACCGCTTTTTCCGGGGCGTGCCGTCCGCCCACCGGGCGTTTGACCCCGGCTCTGGGGCGATGCTGCCCGGCCGCTATGTGGCCGTCAACACCGACCGCGTCCTTCAAGATCAGGTCGTCATCACCCTGGCGGCTTCGAGCATTTATGGACCCGGCGGCCTGATTCAGCCGCTGTTCGTGGTCGCCTATGATCCCCTGAGCACGACCTTTTTCAACCGTGTGTCGGTCGAGTATCTGTACTCCAACCACCTGGTCTTTCAGCTGACCCATGATGTCTATTGGGGCAGGTCCACCGAGGGACCGTGGTTTATTGGTGGACGCTTTGGCGGCGGGTATAACAACCGCAACGAGACGGTGTTTACCGCTATCTTCCAGTTCTGAGGGGGAGCCTCAATGTCGAGCCGTGTCGTTCAAGTCGGCTGGGCGGCGTGTGTCGGCCTCGGGCTGATGCTGCTGAGCGGGTTGGCCTGTCAGCCGGCCGAGCCGCGCATCTATACCGTGCACGGCGTGGTCAAACAGCTCCTGGCCGAGAAGAATCGGGTCGAGATCGAACACGAGGAAATTCCCGGCTTCATGCCCGCCATGACCATGGAGTTCGAGGTCAGAGATCCCGGCCTGCTGCGCGGGCTCAGCCCGGAAGAGCCGATCCGTTTCCGCCTCGAACACCACGCCGACAGCCTGTACCTGATTGCCGTCGAGCGCCTGGCCGGCGCAGATCCGCCGGACGTGCGACACGGCTCTGAAGAGCGCCCGGCCGTGGCCGCCCCGGAGCGGCTGGACGCACAACCAGACCCCGAGTCGGTTGCCTTCACCCCGTTTCCGGCCCCGGATTTCCTGCTCACCGACCAGGACGCCCAGCCGTTTGGTCTGTCAAGCCTGCGCGGCAAAGCGGTCCTGCTGGACTTTATCTTTACCCAGTGTCCGGGTCCGTGTCCGATGCTCTCGACCAAGTTCAGCCATGTGCAGCGCCGGCTGGGCGAGCGTCTGGGCAGCCAGGTCATGCTGGTGTCGGTGACCATCGACCCCCGCCGCGATACCCCGGAGGTGCTCAAAGCGTATGCCGAGCGCTACCACGCCGACCTGTCAGGCTGGAAATTTCTGACCGGCGCGCCCCACGAGATCCTGCTGGTGGCCACCGAATACGGCGCCGAGTATCGGGGCGGCTCGGCCGGCATTGTCGATCATCGCCTGCTGACCTATGTGATTGATCGGGACGGGCTGGTGGTCCGGGTGTTTGACGGCGTCAACCACAGCGTGGAGGAGATGCTGGCCGCCCTGGAGCAGGTGCTGGCCGCGTCGCGGTCGCCTCACTCGTCGTCAAAACTGATCGCCAGCGCCTCGGCGTCCTCGAACACGTCGAGCAGATAGGCTTTGAGCTTCTTTTTGATCTGTGCCTCAATCTGCCGTACCCGTTCGCGGCTCAGCCCATACTGGTCGGCAATCTCCTGGAGGGTCAGCGGCTCGTCGGCAATCAGCCGTTGCTCATAGATGACCTTGTCGCGACCGGACAACTGCTCGGCAAAGGCGGCCATGTGTTCCCGTATCAGCCGCTGATCGTGGGCGGTTTCCACCAAGTGTTCGGGCGAGGCCGACGGGTCTGGAACCATATCGCCCAGCGAAGCGCCCGATTCGGCGTCATTGAGGGGCCGGTCGAGCGAGGTGTCGGGCGCGGCCAGGCGTTGCTCCATTTCGATGACATCGTGTTCTGACACATCCAGTCGGTGGGCGATCAGTTTGGGGCTGGGGACAAAGCCCTGGGCTTCCAGCCTGTCCTTCTCGCGTCGCAGGTTGTAGAAGAGTTTGCGCTGAGCCCGGGTGGTGGCGATGCGGACCAGGCGAAAGTTCTGGAGCAGGAAACGCAACATATAGGCCCGAATCCACCACACCGCATACGACGGGAAGCGCACTCCGCGGTAGGGGTCATACTTCTGGACCGCTTCCATGAGGCCCATATTGCCCTCTTGAATCAGCTCCAGCAGCTGCTCGTTGGCGTGCTGGTACTCCCGGGCCAGTTTCACCACCAGCCGCAAATTGCCGGTCACCAGACGGTAGGCGGCTCGCAGGTCACCGTACTCTTTGTATTCAACGGCCAGGTCGTGTTCCTCTTCCCGACTCAGCAGAGGATAGCGCCCGATGGCCGCAAAATAGCGCTGGAGCGGATCGTACAGGGCAAGGTCTTGGCCCGACTCGTCCGGCGACGGCTCCAGGACGGGCTCCAAGACGGGTTCGGAGACGACCGGGGAGGACCGCTCCTCACTCACAACCGGCGTCTCCTGGTCTTGTTTTTCGCCCATTTTTTTGGCTTACACTGTGAACCGCGGGTATTCAAGCGGGGCTCTAAATTCACACACGAAGTGCAACACCAAGCTAAGGTGTTGTCATGGGAACGCGTTATGATCATCTCACCCTTGAAGAGCGGTGTCAGCTTGCCCACCTACAAGCCGCAGGGCACTCGATCCGGCAAATCGCTGCAACTCTGGATCTCACGCCATCGTCCGTAGCACCGGAGGTGAAGCGCAAAGCGGCCCAGCGGGGAGCCTACAAACCCGTCCATTCGGGCCAGCAGGCCCAGGCTCGCCGATGTCGGGGGACCCGGGTGGAGCGGGATGAGACGATGCGGTTTCGGG
>WTHE01000769.1 GCA_011523315.1 Candidatus Binatota bacterium | reverse complement strand
GCCACGATCCGACACTCGATGGCGTGACCGCGGGCGGTGATGTCTCGCTGCTTCCAGGCCAGCGGCTCGCCTGCGGCCGAGCGAATCCCGGCCTGGACAATATCGATGCCGGTGGTCATCTCGGTCACCGGATGTTCGACCTGCACCCGGGTATTCATCTCGATGAAATAGAACCGGCCTCTGGCATCGACCAGAAACTCGATTGTGCCGACATTGGTATAGCCGACGGCCCGGGCCGCCTTGACCGCCGCCGCCCCCATCCGGTCCCGCTGCCGCTTGGTCAGGACCGGCGACGGCGCCTCTTCAATCAGCTTCTGGTAGCGACGCTGGATCGAGCACTCACGTTCACCCAGATGGATGACGTTGCGGTGCTGGTCGCCCAGAATCTGGAACTCGATATGCCGCGCCTGTTCCAGATACTTCTCCACATACAAACTGCCGTTGCCGAACGCCTTTTCCCCTTCGTCGCGGGCAATATCGAACAGGGACGCCAACTCATGCGGGTCGTGCGCAATGCGCAAGCCACGCCCCCCACCCCCGGCGGCCGCCTTGAGCAGGACCGGGAAACCGATCTGGGCGGCAACCGCCTGGAGTTCACGGACATCCGAAACCGCAGCGGTCGTACCGGGCAGGACCGCAACCTTGGCCTTCTCCATAATCCGCCGGGCGCGCGGTTTATCCCCCATGAGTTTGATGTTGCGCACCCGGGGTCCGATGAACACCAGCCCGGAACGCTGACAGGCTTCGGCAAAATCCGCATTTTCCGACAGGAAGCCATAGCCCGGATGCACGGCGTCGGCGCCAAAGGACAGCGCCGCGCTGACAATCGCCGGGATATTGAGATAGCTGCTGGCCGGCGCGGGCGGTCCGATACACACGCTCTCGTCGGCCAGACGCACGTGCAGGGCGTCCTTATCGACCGTCGAATACACGGCCACGGTCGCAATATCGAGCGAGCGACAGGCGCGGATGACCCGAACCGCAATCTCGCCCCGGTTGGCAATCAAGACTTTTCTGAACACGGGCACTCCATTTCGGGTCGGAGCGGGTGCGAGGGAAGCCCGCTCCGGGCCTAGACCGGCTCTAGGACAAACAGCGGCTGCTCATACTCGACCGGCTCGGCGTTTTCGACCAGGACCCTGGTCACCCGTCCGCGCTGTTCGGCCTGAATCTCGTTCATCATCTTCATGGCTTCGATGATGCACACCACCGCGCCCTTTTCAACCACGCTGCCAATCTCGACGTAGGGTTCGGAGTCGGGATTCGGGGCGCGGTAGAAGGTACCGACCATGGGCGAACGAATAGCCAGACCCGGCTCGACCGGTTCCGGGGCGACGGGGTTCGAGGCCGGAGCCTCGACCGGAGCCGCGGCTGGCGAGGCCACGGGCTCAGCCGCCTGAACCGGACGGGCGCCATTGCGGACGAGGCGGACCTCGCCGAGCCGGTTCTTGAGTTCCAGCTCGGCCAGGCCTCTTTCTTCCATCAGATCGATGAGCTTTCTGATATCGTCAAGTTCCATTGTTCAGTATTCCGGCCGCCGCCCGCAGCCCTAACAGGTAGCTGTCGGCTCCAAAGCCGCAGATCTGACCGACGGCAACCCGGGCGATGTAGGAGTGGTGACGAAATGCCTCGCGCGTGTAGAGGTTTGACAGATGGACCTCAACGACCGGCAGACTGACCGACAGCAGCGCGTCCAGGATGGCCACACTGGTATGCGTATACGCCCCGGCGTTGATGAGAATCGCTCCGTAGCGCTCGCGGGCAGCCTGAATACGGTCAACCAGGGCTCCTTCGTGGTTGGATTGGAAAGTGTCAACCTCAAGCCCCAACTCGCGGCCCAACTCGTGCAGACTGGCGTCAATGTCGGCCAGTGTCGTCGAGCCATAGATTTCGGGTTCGCGCAGCCCGAGCATGTTGAGGTTCGGGCCGTGGAGCACAAGCACCCGTCCCGGTTCGCCTTTTTCCATTACCCCACCCCCCGTTGCAGCCCGGAGTGTAAGAGGAAACGCTGGGAGCGTCAAGGTAGAGCGCAGGGCTCGGCTTGACCCTGAGCAGGCCCAAGGGCTAAGCTCGGCTCAGCGCAAGGAGGGAGCCGCCATGCAACTCGAAGAACTCGACCAACGCATCCAGACCCTGGAAGACATCGAAGCCATCAAACAGCTCAAAGCCCGCTACTGCGCGGGTGCCGATGAACGGGACGAAGAGGCGTTTGTCGGCTGCTTTACCGAGGACGCCAGCTGGGACGGCGGCAGCTTTGGCCACTATGAGGGTCGGGACGCGATCCGCACCTTTTTCCGCGCCATTCCCGATCGCCTGTCGTTTGCCGTCCACTATGTGATGAACCCCCAGATCGAGGTCGACGGCGACCGGGCCAGCGGTCGCTGGTACCTGTTGGAGCCGTGTACCATGCTGTCGGAAGGCGGGGCGCAGGCGGTCTGGGGCTCGGCGCGCTACGAAGAGGAGTACGTGCGGCAGAACGGCGAGTGGAAAATTCACCAGCTGCGTCTGATCCCGAACTTCTGGACGCCGTTCGATCAGGGCTGGGTCAAGCAACGCTTCGGGGGACAATAAATGCCGTTTGCCAACGATGACGGGGTGGAGCTGTGGTATGACATCAGCGGGGCGGGCGAGCCCCTGGTGCTGAGCGGAGGCTTTGGTCTGCTCGACGATCAGTTCGCCAAAATTCGTCCCCTGCTCACCCCGCAGCTGCAAGTCATTGACTGGCACTATCGCGGGGCCGGACGCTCCGACCGGGCCTGGCCGGGCGGCTATCCCCTCGACCGCTGGGTTGACGACTTGGCCGTGATTCTTGACCATGTCGGTCTGCCCGCCGTGCACCTGTGGGGCACCTCGACCGGCGCCCCGCTGTCGGTGCGGTTTGCCGCCCGCTATCCCGACCGGGTCAAAAGCCTCATCACCTATCCGGGCGTCTTCTCCAGCCCGGCCGGGCGGCGCATGTTTCAGCTCTTTCAAGAGGTTGCCGAGACCTTTGGCTATGGGGCGCTGGGACGCCTGACGCAGTGGATCGGCTGCGCCGAGCACAACGTGTTCGGCGGTCTGGCCAACGAGCTGGCCGTGTTTGAAATCGAGTCGTTTCAGCGCAACTTCACTCTGGCCTCGCTGGCCAAGACCCTGGACACCTTCGCCCACACCGACCTCACGGCCGATGTGGCCAAGCTACGCATGCCGGTCCTGGTCCTGATGGGCAACTCCGGTCAGCTGGGGGCCGATATGCCCAATCAGCGCGCCGCGCTTGAAGCCTTCACCCGTCACTGCCCGCAGGCCGAGGTCAAGCTGATCGACGAGGGCGGCGGGACCTATCACATGATTGAACAGCCGGAGCAAACCGCGCCGGTCGTGATTGATTTCGTCCAGACCCACGCCTGAAACGGGCGGTTCAGGAAACCGACGTAAGGAGCACAGGCCGTCCAGGCGCGTTTGTGTTCCTCTCTCAGCGCCACACGCTGTCTTTGATACTCCCTACGGGCCACTCGCAGCGTCGCCACAAAAGTCGATTTGCCGACGCCGTTTGGCCCACCCACCACGGTGAAGCGCGGCGGGCTATCCGGCCTTTCGCTCATCCAAGGCGCGCTCCTGCTCTGCGTCGTACTCCGCAGTCGTCTTGCGCGTCCCGTCCAGATACTCGTACATGGTCACGCCGCCCACCTCAATCACTACGGGCAAGCCCTTCCGAAAGCGGGCCTCCCGGGCCGTGCGGCCTGCGTCCGCCCCGAGCTGATTCCACTCGTCCACGGTGAAATCTAAAATCTTGCCGGTCGGCTTTTTCATCACACGCTCCTTTTTTCCCAGCCTACACCGCCCTGGCCGCCTTCCGCAACGCGGGCCGGGTGGTACGAGGCGGTCTTGTCATGCTGACTGTTCGCAGCGCCTCCCAGTCACACAGGCCGCCCGCCGGCGGACCGATTCAATCCTCGCCCAACCCGAAGGTTGGGCGTTAGTGCTCAACGCCTTACGGCATCTGATAGGAAGACCTCCCTTAATAGCGTGTGATGCCTATTCCTGGGAATCCGCGCTCGCCAGCCGGGAGAGAGCGACTGAGCGGACAGGCCACCTACCCCGCCCGGTTGGGAAATGGGCGGATAGAGCGGTTTACGATGAGTTGTAGCTATATTGCTCCGCCTTGGTCCTGCCGGACGTGATCCGGCATCCAGATGCCAGGAGGCTGGAAGCCTGGATTCCTGCTTGCGCAGGAATGACGGACAGCTACACAGCATCGGAATTTGCTCTAGAGGGTGTTATGCACTTTTTTGCTGCGATTCATTTTCCTCGGAGAAATCGCTGACTTGCAGGTGCTATCCCAGCAGCTGGTCTTGTGTGGCCTCACGAAAAACCTGAATAAAATCAATGGGTTGTCAGAAGTTCCTAACACGCTCTAGACCTGTGGGTCTTCGCTCGGCAGAAGATCCCAGAATACGGGATCTCGGTCGATCAGAGTCCTCATTGAAAGAGGCGGCAAAGCGGACAGATCGGAGCGAAAGTGAACGTCGCTGACGCCCACAGGCAAGGGGCCGCGTATTGCCGGCACATCTTCCAGGCTGAAAAATCGTAGGGACGACTCTGCCAAGCGCATGTCGAAGCGCCGGGACAGGCTGTCGTTCAGGCTTGCGCCCAGGGTCGCCGCAACAGTCTCGTGCAGCTTGAGCACGAGGTCAGCGTGAGCGGATACACGGGCCTCTATCTGGTTTATGATGGAGCGGAGAGCCATTCCGCCCGCAGCCTGCTCAGCATGAAGTGAGGCTACGACAGCAGCGGTCCCCTGAGGGGGATTGCATTGCTCGTATGAAAATGTGTGCAGGCGGTTTTTGCCGCCGGTGGTCTTCACGTCTAATCGAATATCGCCATCGGAGAAGTCAAACCTTGCATTCTCATCGACGCGCCATGCCTCCAGCGC
>WTHE01000581.1 GCA_011523315.1 Candidatus Binatota bacterium | reverse complement strand
GGGGGATGACGAGGTCGGCCAGCTCGGGGTAGGGTTTGCCGCCGGCGACGAGTTTCTTGGCGTAGTGATAGCGCGCCAGTGGGTCAATGACCGGCCAGCACGGAATCACGCACTGCACCCGGGCATCAACAACCATCGAACCGGCCGGCAGGGGCAGGGCCGAGTAGCGGGCGTCGTGGGGCCGCATGCCGAGCAGCACGGCCTGGTGCGCGCCGCTGGAGCTGCCCAGGATGCCGACCTTATCGGGATTGCCGCCCAGGCTTGCGGCCTGGGTCTTGAACCAGCGGATGGCGTAGTTGATATCGACCAGCGAGCCGGGGTAGGAGGCGTCGGGCGGGACCCGAAAGTCGAGGGCGGCGACCACCACCCCGCTCTGCGCCAGCGGTTCGTTGATCGGCGTGTCCATCAGCCGGTCGCCCAGACACCAGGCCCCGCCGTGGAGTTCGATAATCAGCGGGAAGGGTCCGCGGCCGCGCGGTTTGAACAAACGGGCCAGCAGCGGCTTGTCGCCGTGGCGCAGGTATTCAACATCTTCGACGTCTATGTCGTAGGCTGCTTCACTCATGGTCTTCCCCCTTTCGTGCGGGCGTTTGTGTCAGGCTGTGATACAGCTCGGGCCGCCGGTCGGGCAGAAAATCCCACTTGGCTTTCAGGCCGTCGATCGTATCCAGCTCCACGGTCGCCACCACCAGTTCGTCGCCGTCGGTTTCGGCCTTGGCCAGCACCTGGCCGGTCGGGGCGATGACTTCGCTGCCCCCGATGTATTCCAGGCCGTTCTCGGTTCCGGCCTTGCCGGCCGCGACAATAAACAGCTGGTTCTCAATCGCGGCGGCGCGCAGCAGGATTTCGGCCGTTTCGTGGGCGGTGGCGCGTGGCTGGCCAAAGGTCGGGGTGTTATACGGGATGCAGATCAGCTCGGCCCCGCCCAGAGCCAGGGCGCGGTAGGCCTCCGAGAAGCGCCGGTCATAGCAGATCAGGCTGCCGAACTGGACCTTGGGCAGGGCGGTGACCGGAAAGCCGAGATCGCCCGGCGCAAAATAGCGCTTTTCAAAAATATCGGGCCCCTCCCAGCGCGGCTCAACCACGCCCGGAATGTGGGCTTTGCGGTATTTATGGACCAGCCCGCCGTGGGGGTCGATCAGGGCCGCGCAGTTATGGACTAGGCCGTTGTTGCGCTCGGCATACGGCAACAGCCAGTGCAGCCCGGCCTGCCGGGCGGCAGCGAACAGCGCCTGGGTCTCGGTCGGCGGAAAGTCCGTCTCCACAAAGCCGTGCCACGACTCGCGCACCTGTGTCGCAAAGTAGGGGCTGAGCGACAGTTCGGGAAAGGTCAGCAGCTCCACCTCTCGCCGCCCGGCTTCCTCCAGCAGGCCGACCATGCGCTCCACGGTGCGGGCTTTGTCCGTCGAGCTGGGGCCGAGCTGAGCGGCCGCCACAGTCAGAGTCCGATTCATCCTGTCCTCCTTTGTCGGCTGTCCGGCGGGCTACACCACCGGCCGCGAGATCACATCCCCGGACACCCGCCGCTTGAGCCAGCGACCGTCGGTCGAGCTGCCGACCAGCTTGCCGTCCTCAACAATCACCTTGCCCCGCAGCAGGGTCATGACCGGCCAGCCCTGACTGGCATAGCCCTCCCAGATGCTGTAGTCGGAGTTGGCGTGCAGGTCGTCGAGGCTGATGGTCTTGTGCAGCCCGGGATCGAATATGACCAGGTCGGCGTCGCTGCCGGGCTGAATCGCCCCCTTCTGGGGGTAGAGCCCGAGCAGCCTGGCCGCGTTGGCCGAGGTGATATCCACAAAGCGTTGCAGTGACATATTACGCTCGGCCACAAACTTGGTGTAGGCGACCGGGATGCGGGTTTCGATCCCGTTGTGGCCGCCGCATACCGTCTCGATGGTGTCGCCCCACAGCTTGGGGCCCTTGTGGGTGGTGTATTCGTCGGTGGCGGTGGTGGCCAGCCGGCCGTCCATCAGGCCGGCGATCAGCGCGTCGCGGTCGTCGGCGAACTTGATCGCCGGGTAGGTGTGAATAGCGGTGCCGCCGGGCTTCTTGTAGTCTTCGCAGGTGAACTCCAGATAGTTGTGCAGCGCCTCGCCGTACACCGGCTGGCCGGCGGCGCGCGCCTCGGCAATGGCCGCCACGCCCTCCTTGGCCGTAGTATGCACAAAGTAAATCCCGGTGCCGCTGTGCTGGGCCAGCCGGATCACGTGCCGGAAGGCCAGATCCTCGGACAGGTTATTGTGCACCAGGTGCAGGTTGTAGCCCTGGGCGCGGTTCTCGCGCTTGAGCTTCTCGGTCATGTAGCGCACGATCTCATCCTCTTCGGCGTGCACGGCCATGATGCCGCCGTGCTTGGCGACCTCGGCAAAGATGGCCGACAGCTGGCCGTAGGGCACCCGAATGGGATGGAAGGTGGTGAAGATCTTGAAGCTGGCCACGCCCTCCTGCACGGCCTCGCCGATCTCGCCGATGGTCTCCGGCGCCACCTCGCCGGCCAGAATATAGTGGAAGGTATAGTCGGTGTAGGCGTGGGTCCGAAACACGTCACGGCGTTCTTCCAGCACGCTCATGATCGACTTGGCCGGCGCGTCGCCCCTGTCCTCCAGGCTCAGGTCGCCGGCAAAATCGACAATCGTCGTCACCCCGCCAAAGGCGGCCGCCCGACTGGCGTCCTGGGGCGGCTGGGTCATGATGTCGGGCTGACCGGACCACTCGCTGGGCACCGGAATGCCGATATGGGCGTGGGGTTCGATGCCGCCCGGAATGACGATCTTGCCCGTCGCGTCAATCTCCCGCCCGGCGTCCGCAGCCAGGCTGCCCGACCAGCCGACGGCGGCAATTTTCTCGCCCTGAATGCCGATATCCATCTCCCCGACGGCCTGGGGAGTGACCACCTGTCCGCCTTTGATCACAAGATCGAGCATAACTCCCTCCTGGTCTGCTTCACGCGTTGTCCGTTGTCCCAATTGGCGCTTTTGAAAAATCCCAGGCCTGAATTTTCTTGGGCGTAATCTTGGTCACCACCCGTCCGACGTTGTCCTTGAACAGCTGGCTGTGTTCGATGCCGGGTTGGGAGAACAGCTCGCGGTAGGACTCCAGGGTGAAACCCAGCGCCCCGTCGCGGCTGGACAGCGGATAGCGGCTGCCGATCATCGCCACCACCTGTTCGGGCCGATACGCGCCCTGCCACGGACCGGCCTCGATCGTGACCGTTTGTTCCGAGCCGACTGCGGTCAGTTCGGCCTCGCCGGTGATGATCACCGCCTTGGCCAGATTGCTGCGCATGCCCATCAGCGGTCGGTCGTCCATGTCGATGGCCAGCGAACAGCGCGGGTTGTGGCGCAGATGCTTGCAGGGTCTGCGGGTGTGGGTCAGCGCCATATACACACAGTGCCCGTCCCAGTAGTACCACAGCGGGCTGACATGCGGATAACCGTCGGGTCCGATGGTGGCCAGCCGAGCGACCCAGCGACCCGACAGGAAGTCGTCAATCTCCTCCTGGCTCATGGCCACCTCGGGATGCCAGGCCAGGGCGCCGCTCACTTTCATGGCTGTGTCCCTCCTGCCCTCCCTTATTGTCGAGAACGCGGCGGAATACAAGGGAAAGCCGAGGCTTCCGACGGAGAAAAAAGCGCGGGCTTGGGACGCTCAGGAAACGAGAGCCTGGGCCGAAACGATGATACCGTTGTTGTCGGCGTACACAAACTCGCCGGGCCTGAAGGTCACCCCGCCGAACGTGACCGCAATATCGCGCTGGCCAATCCCGCGCTTGTCCGTCCTGAGCGGAATCCGGCCCAGGGCCTGAACGCCGATGTCCAGCTCCCGGATCGCGTCCACGTCCCGAATGCAGCCGTAGATGATGAATCCCTGCCAGCCGTTTTTGACCGCGTTCTCGGCGATCATGTCACCCAGCAGGGAGCGTCGCATGGACGCCCCGCCATCGACGACCATGACCCTGCCGTGGCCGGGGGTGGCTGCGGTGTCGCGCACGACCGAGTTGTCCTCGTGGCACTTGACGGTGACAATCGGCCCGCCAAAACAGACCTTGCCGCCGTAGTTGGTGAACAGCGGTTCGACGACCCGGACCAGGTCGGGATGGGCGTCGCACAGATCGGTGGTGAGAAATTGCATGCGTGTCCTCTGTGTTTGGGATCGAAGGGCAACGGGCGGCCGGGCTGTATGGCCGACCTATACTGTACATTTGACTTTCTTGTCCAGCTGCGGCACGTATCGGAAGCCCGCCCAAAATCCGGCAAGCTCCCGGCAAGATTCGGCAAGACGCGGCAAGCTCCGGGAGGTGTGAGGCCGCGTCTCTGACCGCCGCCTGGCACTGCACATTCTTTGGTCGGAAGAAGAGGGAAAATATGTCACACACGAGCCTCATTATTGACAAGGATGTTGCCGTGCCCATGCGGGATGGCACGGTCTTACGAGCCGATGTCTACCGCCCGGCCACGGCCGGCAGATATCCGGTCATCCTCCAGCGGACACCGTATAATAAGGCTCTGCTGGCCGGCGTGGTCCTGATGCTGGACGTTGTCCGCACGGCGAGTGAGGGCTATGCGGTGGTGATTCAGGACACCCGTGGTCGGTATGCGTCCGAGGGCGAGTTCTATGCCTTCCGGGACGATATCACGGACGGTTATGACAGCGTTGAGTGGTGCGCGGCCCAAGCCTGGTCGGACGGCCAGGTCGGCATGTACGGCGCGTCGTATGTCGGGGCAACCCAGTGGTTGGCGGCGCTGAGCGCGCCGCCGCATCTCAAGGCCATCTTTCCGCTGATTACGGCCTCGGACTACCATGAGGGCTGGACGTATCAGGGCGGGGCGTTTGCCCTGGGCTTTAACGCCAGCTGGACCCTGGCCCGTCTGGCGCCCGATACGGCTGTGCGTCTGAGCCGGACACAGCCTGATGGCAGTGAAAAACTGGG
>WTHE01000042.1 GCA_011523315.1 Candidatus Binatota bacterium | reverse complement strand
CTCCCGCCACCGGCGCACCCACCGGCTCGCGGTGGCCGGCCCGATCCCAAACCGAATGGCCGCCCCGCGGGCCGACTGGCCCGCCGCCACGGCGGCTAACACCCGCTCCCGTAAATCGGTCGAGTAGGCTCTGCTCATCGCTGTCCTCCCACGTCTGAATGGCCCCCGAGCTTCTCACACCTCGGCCCGCTTGCAAAGCCCTCCCTGATGCCTCAGTATTCCCCGAAAGTGCTCTAGGTCTAGCCGCTGGTAACATCCTGGGTATCCCCCTGGAGGGTCGGTTCTACTTCGATATCGATGACCGTTATCCAGGCGGCGTCACTGAGACAGACCCGAAAGAAAAATACTGCCAGATGGATGATGACTTGGCCCAAGCCGTGGAGTTGGGGGAAGCGCTACGCGCCGACGGCGATACCGTCCGCGATCTTGCCCAGCGGCTGGTGACTTGGCGTCATGAGAACGCCCGTGGGATTGGGAACACCACCAAAATCGTCGTCGGGCTCCTGGAAATCTTGGAACTCTTGGAAGAAGGAACACCGCCGTCAGAGGTAGCCCATGTTTTCTACAATGGGGAAGAGCATCGCTATTTTTACGAACACGGGTCTCCCTTCCCCGATCTACTGACCGCTCTCCTGGAACTCCTGGAAAAAGGAACGCCGTTGGAGGCAGCCCGCTTTCTCCCAGCCCGCGTTTTCTACGAACGCAATCCTACTGCTCCCAATCGCATCGCCCCTAACGGCGGCCTCATGCGCTGCGCCCCCGTGGCGGTTGCTCACCAGAGTGCCCCTGAATCGTTGGTCCGTGACTCTGCTGCCCTCTGCGCTGTCACCCATTACGCCCCGACCTGTCAATGGTCCTGTATCGTCATCAATGCCGCCATCGCCCTGTTGCTCCGCGGGACCGCCCCGGATTTGCCCGCCTTACTTGCGGCAGTATCTGCCGACGGCGCGCCCGATATGCTCGCCGCCGCGACCGACGACGGCATTCCGACTGAGGTACTGGCCAGTATCGCCAGTGGCCAGCCCATCGTTGCTGACAATTCCTGGCTGCTGCAAAACCATGGCCTGATTGCCCACACTCTGTTGGCGATGCAGGCTGGCCTATGGGCGGTGGCGACGCCGCTGGATTTTGAGGCGGCGCTGGTGCAGATCGTCAGTGCCGGCGGCGATGCCGACACCAACGGAGCGGTGGTTGGGGCTGTGCTGGGTGCTCGCTACGGGGCGGCGGCGATCCCGCAGCGGTGGCTGGACTGTATTCCCGAGCGGGAGCGGATTGAAGCGCTGGCCGATGACTTGGCGGCGTTCAGTGCCTCGGCACGCTGAGCCGCGCCCTTTCGTGCGACCTCATCAAAAAGGGCGACCCGTTATGGGCCGCCCTTTTTACGTTGTGGCGTCGCGCGGCTTAGTTAATGCCGTACAGCGCGGCGGCATTGCCACCGACCACACCGGTCAGCACGTCTTCCGGCGCATCGGAGAAGTTCTCTTCGATGTACTCGGCCGACCGCGGCCACGGCGAATCGGTATGCGGATAGTCGGACGACCACATGATCTTGGTCGCGTCGAGACGCTTGTAGGTGTCAATCCAGGTATCCTCGAACTGGAAGGTGCACCACACGTTGCGCTTGATGTACTCGCTCGGCATCATCGTCAGCTGCACGTTCTGGAAGTGGCGTAGCCGGTCGTAGCCGTGATCCAGACGGTACAGGAAGTGCGGCAGCCACGACACGTCGTTCTCGGCCGAGACGATTTTCAGCTTGGGGTGACGCTCGAACACGCTGCCGAACACCATGTCGGCCAGGGTCAGCTGGATTTCCTGGGGCAGGCTCATATAGCCGTACAGGATATTGCTGAAGTCAATCCCGTGGCCCTTGCGGGAGGTCAGGATATGCAGCGACAGCGGCATGTTCATATCCGAGGCTGCGGCCCAGAACGGATCGTAGTCGGGGTGGCTGTAGGGCCGGTCTTCCGGGGGCGCACCCCAGATCAGGGCGCCGCGCAGACCCTTTTTGGCGATCCGCTCCAGCTCGGCGATGCCGGCCGGAATATCTTCCAGGGTCACCGCGCCGAGGCCGATGAGCCGATTCGGGTTGTAGCTGGTGTACTCGGATGCCCAGTCGTTGAAGGCACTGAAGGCAGAGGCGCGCAGCTCGGCGTCTTCGAGCCCAAACAGCAGCATGCCCATCGAGGTGTACATCGCCTCGGCGCTGACGCCGTCCTTGTCCTGGTCCTTCAGCCGCTCGGCCGGGTCCCACACGCTCTTGGGCGCCACGCTGAAGCCCTTTTCCATGTGGGCCGGCAGCTCTTCGGCGCTCTTGCCCGAGCCAAAGAACCCCGCCACCGGAACCGGGGTGATGTTTTCACACACGAAGAATTCGCCCGGCTTGCCGTTGTTGCCCTCGACGGTGTGGGGTGCCCGGTCGCGGAACTTTTTATCCATCCGCTCGGCCCACATGTCGGGCGGCTCAACAAAGTGCGAATCTCCAGAGATAATGCGATATGCCATGCTTGACCCTCCTTAAGAGTAAAGAATACACACGTCCTGACGAAGGCAAAACCGGCTGAACGTTCATTCAGCGGAGTGGCCTTCTACCCACAGCTCTCCTTAATCGCTTTTCCCATTGAAGTCAAATACCTGTACGCCGCGGACCGGGCAGTTCTGGCTGCTGAGGCACGGTCTCGGTTTGCAGAGCCGCCCAGGCGGGTCCCGGAATATAGAGATTCACCGCAACTCTGCCATAATGGGCCGCAACCCGGACAAGAATCTCAGCAGAGAATAGATACGGCAAAACACGTCATGGCAGTCAATAGGGATAAACCGGACCGGTGGAAACGGGATATTGGGCAGTCGGTAGACATGTACAACCGCTGGTTCGTGCAGTTTGCACCGGAGGCGTACCGGACGACACGGGTACAGACGACAAAAGACGTTGAAGCGACGCTGAGGGAGACGAATAATCTCGCGGATATTGGTGTGGCCTTGCTGAAGGCTAAGCCGGCTGTACTGCCGACGCTTCGGATGGCGACCTGTCCGCCTCTTGCGGTGGACCGTCTGGTTGGCTTGGCGGGTGTTTCCAGGAATCTCGTTGCAAAGATGGAGAAGGGCGACCTGCCGGCGAGGATGCCACGAGAGGCGTTAGACCGCGACCTTGAGCAGATCGGGGCAACCATCAAGAAGATGGCAGACCCGGATATCTTCGTGTGGCTCGAACGTGGCGATAGACCATCGAAACAGGAACTATACCGGGCCGCGACGGTCGTGGCGGATCGTCTGTGCGGTGCGGTCGCCAATCCAATTGTGCGCAATGCGCAGGAAAAGCGGCAGCTTGCCGCCATCGGCGAATGGCTGACGAGCAATGGCTACTCGCACCTGCCGCCGGGCGAGGGTACGCGATACGATAATATGCAACCGGGTACGTTCTCGTTTCGATTGAACGTACCGGTCGAACAGGAAGGGACCGCCAGGTCGATCAATATCCCTGTCGATGCTGTGATCATGCCAAAAACTGCCAGGGCTGGTGAGTTTCCGTTTCTGATTGAGGCGAAATCAGCGGGCGACTTTGCGAATGTCAATAAGCGACGCAAGGAAGAAGCCGTGAAGATGAGCCAGTTGCGACGGACCTATGGTCAGGACGTGCGGTTCATCCTGTTCCTGTGTGGTTACTTCGACAGCGGCTATCTCGGCTACGAAGCGGCAGAAGGGATCGATTGGGTGTGGGAGCACCGCATCGACGATCTCAAGAAATTCGGATTGTAGATGACGAAGAAGCTGGTAGCGAGCTTGGAAGGGCGACGGCTGGCCCTGCAAAGAGAGCTGGACGCAGAGAAGGACTCGTCGGAACGGAACCGCATGGGTCAGTTCGCCACGCCGACCGGCCTAGCCGTTGACATCCTCCGCTACGCAAAGAGCCACCTCGGCGATAGCCACGGGGTGCGCTTCATCGATCCTGCCCTCGGTACCGGCTCGTTCTATTCGGCTTTGCTCGACGTATTCCCCCAGAGGAGTATCAGCGCTACCGTCGGCTATGAAATCGACCCGCACTATGGCGTACCCGCCTCGAAACTGTGGGGAGACAGCGGGCTGGATGTTCGCTTGGAGGACTTCACCCGAGCCGAAGCGCCGCCTGAGCCCAACCAATTCAATCTCTTGATCTGCAATCCACCCTACGTGCGGCACCACCATATCGAAAACGGCGAGAAGCAGCGCCTGAAGGCTCGGACGCAAGCGGCCTGCGGTGTGGAGATCAAGGGCTTGGCCGGGCTGTACTGCTACTTCCTGGCGCTGTGCCATGCGTGGATGGCGGACGGCGGTCTTGCCGGCTGGCTGATCCCGAGCGAATTCATGGACGTGAACTACGGCGTGTGTGTGAAGCGTTATCTGCTCGACAAGGTGACGCTGCATCACATCCATCGGTTCGACCCGAACGAGGTGCAGTTCGGAGATGCCCTGGTGTCTTCAGCCCTTGTCTGGTTCAGCAAGGAGAAAACGCCGCGAGATCACGCAGTCCGGTTTACCTATGGCGGCTCTCTGGAGCGCCCGCGGCTGGAGCGTCTTGTACCGGTCAAAACCTTGCGCCCTGACTCGAAATGGACGCGGTATCCGACACAGGCGGGCCATGCGGCGGCAGAGGGACCGCTGTTGGGTGATTTTTTCGAGATAAAACGCGGATTGGCGACCGGAAACAACAGCTACTTCATTCTCTCGGCCGAAGAGATCGAGCGCCGCGAGCTGCCGATGGAGGCGTTCCGGCCGATCCTGCCGAGTCCGCGCTACGTGCCCGACAACGAGGTGTCAGCCGACGAAAAGGGGAACCCGGTGCTGAAACGGCGGCTGTTCCTGCTGAATTGCCGGCTGGAGGAAGACGAGATCAGAAGACAGTATCCCAAGCTGTGGGCCTATCTCGAAGAGGGGAAAGCGCAGGGTATCCCGGAACGCTATCTG
>WTHE01000606.1 GCA_011523315.1 Candidatus Binatota bacterium | reverse complement strand
GCTCGTACACGGTACGGGAAACCGTCGGCAGGGTCTTGAGCTGATTCGGGCTGACACACCCGTAGCCCAGCTTGAGCTGGAGGTTGGGCACGACCGAGCACAGATTGGCGTTCCCGCACCGCTCGCCAAAGCCGTTGATCGTGCCCTGGACCTGGCTGGCTCCGGCCTCCACTCCGGCCAGCGAGTTGGCCACCGCCAGCTCGCAGTCGTTGTGGCAGTGAATGCCCAGCCGACTGTCCAGTCCGGCGGCCGCCCGGGTCGCCTGGCGAATCTCGTGCGGCATGCTGCCCCCGCGCGTATCGCACAAAACCAGCACATCGGCCCCGGCCTGGGCGGCAGCCTTCAGACACGCCAGGGCGTAGTCGGGGTTGGCCCGGTAGCCGTCAAAAAAGTGCTCGGCATCAAAAAAGACCTCGTCCACGCGGGTCTTGAGATAGGCGATCGAGTCGCCGATGACCTCCAGGTTGGCCTGGAGTGAAATCCGCAGATCGTCCCGGACGTGTAAATCCCAGGTCTTGCCGACAATGGTGACGACCGGGGTCTCGGCTTGCAGCAACAGCCTGATGTTCAGGTCATCGGCGGCCGTGATATTGGCCCGACGGGTCGAGCCGAAGGCGGCAATCCTGGCCTGTTTGAGGGAGAGCTTTTTGACCGCGCTGAAAAACTCCTCATCCCGCGGGTTCGAGCCCGGCCAACCGCCCTCAATATAGCGGATGCCGAAATCGTCGAGCTGCTGGGCGATCAACAGCTTATCTTCCAGAGTAAAGGCCACGTCCTCAGACTGGCAACCGTCACGCAGAGTGGTATCGTACAAGGCTATGCTTGGCATGGTGAACCTCGAAACGGGTGTCGATGAGGGGCGCCTCTACTGGGCCGGAGCAATAAACTCGTCGTGCAGGACGCGGACGGCCAGCTCGCGGTATTTGGCCTCAATGACAATGGAAATTTTGATCTCTGAGGTCGAGATCATCTGGATATTAATCCCCTCGCGGGCCAGGACCTGAAACATGCGCGAGGCGACCCCGGCGTGACTGCGCATGCCGAGCCCGACGATGGACACCTTGGCGACCTGGGTATCGGACGTCACCCCCCCGGCCTGAATCTCCTCGGCGATGTGCGCAACCCGGCTCAGCGCTTTTTGCACATCGTCCTGGGGCACGGTAAAGGTCAGATCGGTAGAGCCCTCGGCGCTGGCGTTTTGGATGATCATATCGACCACGATATTGTCATCCGCAATAGGGCCAAACAGTTTGGCCGCCAGACCGGGCCGGTCGGGAACCCGCAGCAGGGTGATTTTGGCTTGGTTCAGGTCAGACGTCACGCCTGAGACGATCACGTCCTCCATACTCGGCTCCTCTTCAACCAGAAATGTTCCGGTGTCGGGCGCAAAGCTCGACCGGACATGGACCGCCACGTGGTGGCGTTTGGCAAATTCAACGGATCGAATCTGCAAGACTTTTGCCCCCAGGCTGGCCAATTCCAGCATCTCGTCGTAGGAGATGCGCTGCATTTTTCGGGCTCTGGGGCAGATGCGCGGGTCGGCCGTATAGACGCCGTCCACATCGGTATAGATCTCACACACGTCGGCGCAGGTCACGGCCGCAATGGCCACCGCCGAGGTATCCGAGCCGCCCCGGCCCAGGGTGGTGATATTGTCGTCGGCGTCAACGCCCTGAAAGCCGGCCACGACCACAATGGCGCCGTCATTGAGCGCGCTGGTCAGGCGGTCGGTGGCGATGCGCTGGATCCGCGCCCGGCCAAAGGCGCTATCGGTGGTGATTTCGACCTGATGGCCGAGCAGGGGTTGGGTCGGGTAGCCCATGTCCTTGAGGGCCATGGACAGCAGGGCGACGGTGACCTGTTCTCCGGTCGAAACCAGCAGATCGCTGGCCTGGGCGTCGGGTCGGTCGGTCACCTGCCCGGCCAGCCCCAACAGCCGGTCGGTTTCGCCGCTCATCGCCGACACCACAACCGCGACCCGATGGCCGGCGTCGCGGGTTTCGGCGATGCGCTGGGCGACCGCTTTAATCCGCTCGGACGACCCGACTGACGTGCCGCCGTATTTCTGAACAATAAGCATAGGGCATGTCTTCAGCAGGAAAGGTGTTCGCCAAGTTGACGTATCACGCCTCGGTAGAGCCCGCCATACGCCGTCAGCGTAATGACCCGGGCATCGGCAGGACCAAAGCGGATGGATACCAACAGATACTCCTCAAGCAGATCGGCCGGTAGAAACCGGAACCATTCGACGGCACTCACTCCCCGGCCGAACAGATACTCCTCAAGCCCCAACTCCTCCATGTCCTCGGCCCCAAGGCCCTCCAGACGGTACAGGTCGATATGGAATAACGCAGCCCCCTCCCTATAATGCTCGGCGATAAGAGTAAAGGTGGGGCTGGCAATCTCCTCGCCGTCAAGTCCCAGGCCAACGGCCAGGCCCTTCACAAAGCAGGTTTTACCGGCTCCCAGGTCACCCTCAAGGCCGACCACGGCGCCGAGCCACAGGCGCCGCCCGACCTCCCGGCCGAGCGCCCGGGTCTGTTCGGGGCTGCATGTCCGCACGGTCAGGCTGGCATTCATGGTCGAAGCGCGGGCCGGGCGGAGGCCGACAACGCGCGGAGCGAGCGCGGCAGCCGGTCGATAACATCGCGGGCCAGTATCCCGACCGGTCCGATCTCCCGGGCGGCCAAGTCACCCGCCCTGCCATGTATGAAGACACCCAGCTGACACGCCTCGGCGGGTTGATAGCCCTGGGCCAGCAGGCCGCCAATAATCCCGGCCAAGACATCGCCCATCCCCCCGCTGGCCATCCCGGAGTTGCCGGTCGGATTGATCCAGGCCCAGCCGTCGGGAGCGGCAATGACCGTCCGGGCGCCTTTGAGAACGACATAACACCGGAAAGATGTGGCAAAGGCGCGGGCACACTCAAGACGGTTGGCCTGGACCTCGGCCGAGCCGGTGTTGGTCAGCCGCGCCATCTCGCCCGGATGCGGGGTCAGCACGACCGGCTGCGATGCCTCCCGCAGCATGTCGGGTTGACTGGCCACACAGTTCAGGCCGTCGGCGTCGATCAGGAGCGGCAGCTCGGCATTCTTGAGCAGCCAGCGGGTCAGCTTCAGCGTGTCGGCCGACACGCCAATACCCGGCCCGAAGGCGACTGCGGTCCGGGCCTGGAGCGCCGCACGCAGCGCACCGGCCGCCATCCGCAGGCTGCCATCGGCGCGCTCGGGCAGGCCGAGCGTCATGGCTTCGAGCACCGCCGCAGAAAAGACCGGGACGAGGGACTCGGGTCCGGCCAGGGTCACCAGACCGGTTCCGGTCCGCAGACCGGCCGAGGCGGCCAACAGCGCGGCGCCACTCTTGCCCCGGGCGCCGGCTACAACCAACAAATGTCCGAAGCTGCCCTTGTGTGAGTCGGGCTGACGCGGCCGAACGAACCGTCCCACCGTTTCGGGACTCAGCAGCCCCACGGTCGGCCGGACTGTAGCCAGCGCCTCAGGCGCGATCCCGATATCGACGACCACCAGACGGCCGACATAGTCCAGGCCGGGGTACTGGCTCAAGCCAAGCTTGGGATAGCCGAAGGTGACGGTCAGACGGGCCTGCACCGCGTCCCCCAGGGGCTGCCCCCGGTCGGCGTCCAGGCCGGACGGGATATCAACCGCGACCACCGGCCGGCCACTGCCGTTGACCAGTGCGATCAGTCCGGCGGCCAGGCTCCGAACCGGCGCGTTAAGCCCGGTCCCCAGCAGGGCATCGACGACCAGACCACAGCTGCGCAGCTTGTCCTCGACCAGCGGCAGCTGATCCGGCCGGGTCACTTCGGTAATCCGCCCCCGGCCGCGCGCAAAGGCCAACAGCGCGCGGCGCGCATCGCCGCTCACATCCGCCCGTTTTGCCGCCAGGACGACCTCGCAGGCCAGGCCGCGCTGTCTGAGCAGGCGGGCCATGACAAAGCCGTCGCCGCCGTTGTTGCCCTTGCCGGCCAGCACCAGCACGGAAGTCTTCCGGGTGTCGCTCAGGAGCTGCGGAAACGCCCCCAGCAGGTGGGCGGTTGCTCCGGCCCCGGCCCGTTCCATGAGCACCCGCCCTGGCGTGCCGTAGCGTTCGATGGTGAGCCGGTCGAGCTCCCGCATCTGTTGGCCCGTCACCAGATATGTCACGGCTCTTACTCCGGTTCGCCCAGATGGGTGCGCACCGCGTCGGCCACCTCCTCGCCGTAGCCGCGTACCCGGTCGGCGTCGGCGCCCTCGACCATGACCCTGACCAGGGGTTCGGTGCCGGAGTAGCGCACCAGCAGACGGCCGGAATCGCCCAGCGCCTCGCTCACCCGTCGGATGGTCAGGGCGATGGGTTCGACGCTGGCCAGGTCGCGCCGCTCACGGACTCTGACATTGATGAGGTGTTGGGGATAGCGGGTCATCACCCGCTTGAGTTCGGACAGCGGCTGTTGGCGCTGGATCATGATGGCCAGGACCGACAGAAAGGTCACCAGCCCGTCCCCGGTCGTACCGGTGTCCAGGAAGACGACATGGCCGGACTGTTCTCCGCCCAGCACATAACCACCCCGCCGCATCGCTTCGACCACATAGCGGTCGCCGACCGGGGTGCGGACCAGCTGTCCACCCATCCGGCGTAGCGCCGCCTCAAGGCCGAGGTTGCTCATCACGGTAGCCACCAGGGTCTTATGCGGCAGGCTGTCGGTCCGCAGTTTTTCCTCGGCCGCAATGGCCAGAATGGCATCACCATCGACAAGCTCGGCGGTCTCGTCGACCAGGATGGCCCGGTCGGCGTCGCCGTCGAGAGCCAACCCGATATCCGCCCCGGTCTCGCGGACCAGGCGTTGCACGTGGTGCGGGTGAAGCGCTCCGCAGTCGGCGTTGATGTTCTCTCCGTTCGGCTCGACCCCGACCGCAGTCACCTGGGCGCCCAGCTCGGTCAGGACTTCGGGGGCCACCCTGTAGC
>WTHE01000309.1 GCA_011523315.1 Candidatus Binatota bacterium | reverse complement strand
GAGACGCTGACGCTGGAGTGGCAGGAGGCGCAACAGAACTTCGTCATCACCGGGGTGCGCTGAGGGAGCGCCCGTGTCCAGACGCAGGCTGCAAAAAGCAACCCACCCCGCCGCGTGAGCGGCGGAAGAAGAGCCAACGGCTATGAGCCTCTGAGAAGCGGCTGTCAATGCTGGGCCGGCAACTGCGCGCCCGCGTTGCCCGAGAGGTCACGGGCGCGATCCCAAACTGTCTCACATCGTTTTGACTTGCCCACATCTTGGGTGGGTCTGTTGTCCGAACGTGAAACCACTGGACATGCTGTGCTTTGAGATAGGGAATTTCGACATCATCAGTGTAGTAGGTCGGATTAGCGGAGCGTAATCCGACAAGTACGGGATGTCAGGTTACGCCTCCGGCTAACCTGACCTACACGGCTGAATGCTCGTCCTCCCTTACGTGTTTGTCCACGTTGCTGACTCGCATATCTGCCACATTCCGAAGCCGCCGCATCGTCCAATGCGCCGGCACCTCCCCCAGCCACGACACGCCGGAATCCTTATAGGCAGCATAGGGTTTGAGTTCGGCTGGCTGCATCGTGGCTTCACAGGTCGAGTTTACGCAGAAGCTCTTCTCCGCTCATTTTGTGGTGCCGGGCGATGTTTTTCAGGATGCTCGACAAGGTCTTCACCCTGATCGGATTGTGCTGCGGAACCACTTCATGATGTTCACCGTTGACCCGTGTTGTCATGCGCACGTGGGAGCCTCGTTGCCGGGTGGCCTCGTAGCCCAGACGACGAAGCGACGTTTGCAGGGCCGCGCTGCTCACATTGCGGGGCAATTTCATGCGGTCAGCACCTCGTCGCGTACGAAATGGAGGCGAATCACCTTGGGACGCGGCATGGCGTCGTCGAAATAGCAGTCAACGGCTTCCTTGACGTTGCGGCGAATTTCTTCAAGCGAGTCGCCCTGAGTGTGGATGCCGTATCCCAGTGCGCTGGCGGTATATCCGCCGTCCACTTCGTCCTCGCTCACTTCAAAGATGATCTCTATGCCAGACATCAATTTCTCCTATTGTAAGGATTGCTCTCGTCACCGGGTACCGCGGGCATCCGGTGGTCCACCTGCGGCCAGTACTTCCACCAACATACCATCGGTCTTCTCTTCAAGTCGAACACCGGGTCAACCATTTGCCGAACAACACCCCCAGTCACAGCGCGCCGGAATCCTTATAGGCAGCATAGGGTTTGAGGTTGTGGATCATGGCGCTGCGCCCGGTAGGGGCGACCGGCCGGTCGCCCCTACTGCCGGACAGGCTTATCGCCCTGGTCGATTCGGGTAAACATCGGTGGCTTTACCGCTCATTCGACCTGCTTTATCACAAAATTCTGGCTGCCCTCCTGCCACACCAGCCGCACGGTTTCGCCTGTTGAGGGAAAGTCGGGGACAACGACCTCGCCTTGTAGCCCCTCCAGAAACTCGCCCCCCAAGGTCGTCACCGTGAACGTCGCCCGCCCGAACTCGGCGCCGTCGGCCAAGGCCCGGACGGTATGCACCCCGTCACCCAACAGGTTCCAGTTGAACAGCAGGCCAAAGCCGTTGTCCGTGTCCCCGCAGACATCCTCGGTGTCCGCCCGCTCCGTGCCATAGGCTGCTGCGAGGCGTATTCCGCCGTTGATCTCCAACTCGACCACCTCCGCGTCACACACCCAACCCGACACCAGGCCGAGGCCGCTCTGAAAGGACGCCGGTCCGGGGTTCTCCAGCGTGCCCGGAGGACCGTCCTGGGGGCCGGGTGAACTGGCCGGGGACGGCCCCCGGTCCAGCGGCGCCAGCACGAAGTTCTGGTTGGCCTGCTGCCACACCAGCCGCACGGTTTCGCCTCGGGTGGGAAAGCCGGCGAGGAGCGTCTCGCCCGTGGCATCCTCGACAAACTCCTCGCCCAAGGTCGTCACGGTAAACGTCGCCTGTCCGAACTCAACGCCGTCGGCCAAGGCCCGTACCGTATGCACCCCGTCGCCGAGCAGGTTCCAGTTGAACAGCAGGCCAAAGCCGTTGTTCGTATCGCCGCATGCCCCCGCCGTGTCCGCCCGCGGTGTCCCATAGGCGGCCACCTGCGCGGGCAGCTCGTCAATTTCAATGCTGACCTCGTTGGCGTCACACACCCAGCCGGAGAGCAGGCCCAGCCCACTCTGGAAAGAGTCCGGGCTTGGGTTCTCCAGGCCGCCCTGCACAAAGGTGACGACCACAGCGTAGGTTCCGGTCGTTCCACCCTGGCCTTGTACGGCCACCACCACTGCTCCAGGCTGCACGAGGGCGCCAAGCCGGTCGTCCTGCCGATTATTCCCTGTGGGACCAGCGGCCAGGGCCACCCCGTCTTGCCAGATCGTTGCTCGGGCATTCGCCCTGCCGCTGAGGTCTACAAAGACCACGCCCCGGCCCGGAACGGTGACGCTAAAATAATCCCGGTCTGCGGCCGGACAGATCGCTCCGGCGGTTCTGGTGGCCAATGCCATGGCCGTCGCCTGTGCAGCGGTGTTGGCATGCACGTCCTCTGCACAGGTGGAGCCGCCTCCTCTACCGCCCCCGCCGCCGCCTCTAGGTGGGGGTGGGGGCAGCCTCCCAATCGTCACGACTGTTGTAGCGGGACTGCCCCTCTCCACCCTCGGTGGCAGTGATTCGTCCACGCTGAGCGTCACCGTCTCGGCGGCCTCCTCCTCCTGGTCGGCCAGCGCGCTAAAGGAAAAGGTCTGTACACGCTCGCCGCTCTCAAACTCCACCGTGGGCGGGACACCCTCATAGTCAGACGCCGTCACATTGTCCCCCAGCGTGACAGTCAACGGAATCTCCACCGAGCGTTCCGGGTCGGCACTCAACCGCACCCTGATCTCCACGGTCGTGTCTTCGGGCACCGTGTAGCCGGCCCTCTCGAACGACACCGCCACCACCGGCTCGTCATCATCCGTTATCGTCCCCGTCGCGGTCGCGGTTGTCCCGCCACCCACCAGTCTCGCGTTCGTGGCGTTATACAGCCGGACCGTGAACGTCTCTTCCTCGGCCTCATCTGTGTCATCGTTGACGATTGGGACGCGGATCTCCTGCGGGGTCGTGCTGTTGGCCGGGAAGGTCAGCGTGCCGCTCCGGGCCGTGTAGTCCTGGCCCGCCGTTGCCGTGCCATTCGCAGTCGCGTAGGTCACAGTCACTTCCTCGCTGCTCGCCACGTTCAGCTGCACCGCGAAGACCATCTCCCCGGCGCTCTCGACGGCTTGCTCGTCCTCCAGCGTCAGCACCACCGGGAGATTCAGCGGGATCGCTACGTCGGCCTCGGCTTCGCGATACGCCCGGAACGTGAAGTACGGATAGCTGCCCGCCCAGGCGTTGACGCGCAACAGCTCGGTGCCGGACGAGTCCATCTCGCTGATGGCTACCGCACGCTCCTCCACGCTCAGGCTGGAGTCCGCATACAGCAGGTAGCCCCAGGTGAACAGCCAGTGCCCGTTTTCCAGTACGTCAACGCTGCCGGTAAAAGGCGCATGGCCATACCTGCGGTCCATACGGAACTCGCGCAGGAACTTGGCCGTGCCGGAGGTCGTGTCGATGTCATATTCGACGACTCTGGAGAATGTCGGCAGGTCGCCTCTTTTCGGCTCAGTAGACTCGTCATCGGTTTCTGCGGACAGGCAGTTCACGCCGTTGTCAAACAACACCACCGTCCCCGAAGCGGTCTCCGTGGCGTGGTGCTGGCGGCAGAATTCGTTCCGGCCGTTTTCGTCGCCGCTGATCGCCAGGAAGGCGCGGCTGTCGGGAAACATGGTGTCCTGGTCCGTCCCGCCGAGTTGCCACACGAGGTCGGTGCCGGCATCCGTCTCCGACTTCGCGGACCGGTCGATCCGCACGACCTGGGCGCAGCCCCTGGAGGACGCGACGACATCTCCGTCGATCAGGGTCAGGGCGTTGATGTGCGCAGTAATGTCCGGCTCTGTGCTTACACCATAGGTATACCCCCGACAGTCGGGATCGATCGTCAGGTGATCCCAGGAACTCCAACTCCACACGTCGTCTCCGGTTGGCGAGACCTCCTCAATAATGTTCTGGAGTGTCTCTACTTCCTTCCCCTCAACGGTGCGGGTGACAGTCCCACGGGAGAGAAACAGGAAAGTGCCGTCTTCGGTAATCAGAAAATCATGCAGGTTGGTGAAGTGATCCTCGCGCGTCGTTTCTACGGTCTTGATGGTGTTGAAGGACTCATCGAGCAGGAAGTGCCGGCCGTTGAACGACGCCCCGAGGCGGTGCGTGACCGAATAGTGGACGCGCCGGCCGTCGACCACTGGATTGGTGGCATGACGGCGGAAGTTCATCGGCGTCTCACCCGAGGGAAAGGAGTCTTTGACGAATCTGGGCACACCGTTGTTGTCTATGATGGCCATAAAGGCCGGAGGGGTTGGGAAAGTCTGCCGCGCAGGCGTGAAGAGAATCAGGCCGTCCGACACACCGGCCTGCTTCTTGACGATTGTGATGTTGGGAAAGGTTCGCGGAATGCAATGGACGACATAGGTCACCGAGTCAGTCCCATCGCTGAGTTCGATGGCGACATCCTGGTCGCTGTCAACGATGACGCTGTTGTCCAGTTCCGCGCCCGCCACCGGGATATTGTTCAGTTTCAGTTGGTGCGAGTCGTCCGCGGTGGCCGTCACATGCAAGGTGGTGGCATCCCGGCAACGCAGGGCGTAGTGGTACGTCCTGGGATTGAAGACGGGGTACATACTCCCCACCCCGCCGGCCACCGTCAGCGCGCTCAGCTCCAGTCCGCCGGCTTCCGGCGCGTCGTCGTCCGTAATCGTCACCTCGGTAGTGGTCTGGCTGCTCCCGAGGCTGACTCCGGTTGGTAAGGTGTCGCCAAAGGACACCGTGAACGTCTCTTCGTTTTCGACCTCCGTGTCATCGACCGTGGCGAAGTTGGCCGGCTTTTGGGTCTCGCCGGCCAACTTCGCCACGGTCGATGAC
>WTHE01000204.1 GCA_011523315.1 Candidatus Binatota bacterium | reverse complement strand
TTCCGACGACAGTTCACGCTTGGAGCTGCCTTGCCGGGAAAGGTATCCTCTGGGACTTTTGTGTACCAGCGCGCTCTGTTCGACTTCGACCACCAGCACAAACGAACCGCCCGGCAGAGCCAAGCGTTGGGTCACGAATGCCAGCGGAGGACGGATGCTGTCCGCGCAAATCTCGCTGACACAGGCTTCCAGGGCATCCATCTGTTGCCGGTTCATGGACCGCACCGTCCCGTCGTCCGACACACTGAAGATCAGGGTGCCGCCGATAGTATTGCCGAAAGCCGCCAACTCGTCGGCGATGGCGCCCCGATGAGGTTCACGGACGCGGTTTTCGGCGAACACGGCTTCCTTGAACTCGACGCGGCTATCCTCGCCGAGTTCGAGTTGCTGCAACAAGCGGTCGCTATCCCAGGGCATGATTGCTTTCCCTAGCCTGTTGCCGAGTCTCGCAGGTCGGATTGGCGCCCTGCGCGCAAGCCGACACTGTCACGCCTCACACTACCTCGGCGTAGGCATCGGGATGAAAGCCGACAACGAGGGTTTTGCCCTTGCGAATGGCCGGGGCGCGCAGCTTGCCGGACGGACCGATCACCGCCGCCAGTAGCTCATCGCTCGGGCCGTGGCCTTTTTTCAGCCCAAAGCGGAGGACTTTCTTGCCCTTGACGGCGATGACGCGCGAGACGCGTTGCAGCAGCTCGCGTGCCGCCTCACGGTCGAGGGGTTCTTTGCGGGCGTTGACCTGGGTGGTGGCCGTGCAGTCGTTTTGGGCAAGAAACTCTTGCGCCTTCTTGCACGTCACTCAACTCGGTCGGTGATAGTGCCAGTCCAGTGTTCCTCGGGCCATGGTCGTGCCTCTCCTTCCTGTCTGCGGCTAATTGAACGCGCCGCCCGTTTCGGCCAGCTGCTTGAGCAGCGGCGCGGGCTGCCATGAGGCCGGGTCTTGCTCGGCAAACTCGCACACCCGCTTGTAGACCGTGTCCAGGCCAATCGTATCGGCGTAAAACATCGGACCGCCCAGGTAGGCCGGAAAGCCGTAGCCGTAGACATAGATGACATCAATGTCGCTGGCGCGCTGGGCAATGCCCTCTTCCAGAATCCGGGCTCCCTCATTGACCAGCGCGTACATCGTCCGCTCGACGATTTCCTCACGGCCGATGCTGCGCCGCTCAATGCCTTTCTCTCTGGAGTAGTTGATAATCAACTGCTCAATCTCAGGGTCGGGGTGCGGGGTGCGATCTCCCGCTTCATACCGGTAGTAGCCGGCTCCGGTCTTCTGACCGTAGCGGCCCTTCTCATAAATCAGGTCGGGAATCGCACAGTAGCGCGCGCCCTCGGGCAGGCGCTCGGGCAGCCCCCGCTCGCGCCGGACGCGCCAGCCGACATCGAGTCCGGCCAAATCGCCCATGGCCAGCGGTCCCATGGCCAGTCCCAGGTCGTACACCGCCCCGTCAACGTCCTGGGGCATACAGCCCTCTTCGAGCAGAAACTGAGCCTGGCCGCCGTAGTAGTGCAGCATGCGGTTGCCCACAAAGCCGTCACACACGCCAACCACCACGCCGATTTTGTTGATCGTCTTGGCCACCGCCTGGGCCGTGGCCAGAGTTTCAAAACTGGTCTTTTCGCCGCGCACGATTTCGAGCAGACGCATGACGTTGGCCGGGCTGAAAAAGTGGGTGCCGAGGACTTTGTCGGGCCGCTTGGTGACTGCGGCGATTTCGTTGACATCGAGCGTGGACGTGTTGGTGGCCAGGATGCAGTCCGGCTTGGTGGCCGTATCCAGCCGGGCAAATACCTCTTTTTTTACGTCCATGTTTTCAAACACGGCCTCGACGACAAGATCGACCTCGGCAATATCGGCGTAGTTCAGACTGGGCGTGATCAAGCCCATCCGTTGTTCGACCTGTGCGGTGGTGAAGCGGCCGCGCTTGGCGCTGCGGTCGTAGTTGGCGCGCACAACGGCCAGCCCCTTGTCCAGAAACTCGCGGCCGGCCTCAAGCAGCGTGACCGGAATACCGGCGTTGGCGAAATTCATGGCGATGCCGCCGCCCATGGTGCCGGCGCCAATGACGGCAACGCGTTTGATCGCCAGGGGTGTGGTGCCCTTGGGCATGTCGGCGACTTTTGCCGCAGCGCGTTCGGCAAAGAAGATGTGGCGCTGGGCTGCGGACTGCTGGCTGGTCAGCACCTGTCTGAACAGTTCCTGTTCCTTGGCCAGACCCTCGTCAAAGGGCAGGCTGCAGGCGGCCTCGACACAGTCAATACAGCGCTGGGGCGCCTCAAAGCCGCGGCGTTCGGCGTTTGCCCGTTGGCGCGCCGCGTCAAACATGGCCGGATCCACGCCGGTCACCTTGTCGTTCAGATCGCGCACTTTCTTGAGCGGGGCGGCCTCGGCAACGAGTTTGTGGGCAAACGCCTTGGCCCCGGCCAGCAGGTCGGCCTCGTCAACGATTTCGTCGATCACCCCGACCGCCTGGGCTTGGCCGGCCGTCATCGGTACGCCGCTGGTAATCACTTGGAGGGCGGCCTCGGGACCGATCAGGCGTGGCAGGCGCTGGGTGCCGCCCCCGCCCGGTAGCAGCCCCAGGCTGACCTCGGGCAGGCCGACCCGGGCCGACGCCGCCGCAACCCGGTAGTGACAGCACAGCGCGGTCTCCAGTCCCCCGCCCAGCGCCGTGCCGTGGATGGCGGCGACCGCGGGCTTGGGCAGGTTTTCGATCATCTCCATGGTGCCCAGAAAACTCGGCGGCTGGAGCGGCTTACCAAACTCGGTGATGTCCGCCCCGGCGATAAAGGTCCGGCCGTCGCAGATGAGCACCGTGGCGACGGTGTCGTCGCTGGCGGCCTGGCGAAAACTGTCCAGCAGGCCCTGACGAACGTGCTGGCTCAGCGCGTTCACGGGCGGGTTGTTGACGGTGATGACGCCGATGTCGCCATCTCTGGTGTACGAAACTGAATGGGTCATGTGGAAACCTTTCTGGGCGGCCTCGCGCCGCTCGGGCCGGGTGGCGGTGTTGACGATAAAGTAGCGTTGCCGGGCGCGGTGTGTCTATCCCCGTTCTTGCCCCGTTCTTGCCCCGCCCCTGTACAAGCGCCACCTGGGTCGGCTATAGGACGCAGGAGGAGGGACGCCTATGCAGCACCCCTATCGTCGCATCCTGCTCGTCTATCCCGAATTTCCCCTGACCTACTGGGGGATGCAGTACGTCCTGCCCATCTTCAACAAGAAGTCCTTCATGCCGCCGCTGGGCTTGATCACCATCGCCGCCCTGACGCCGGACGCCTACGAGTTTCGACTGGTCGATCTCAACTGTGGAGCCTTGACCGATGACGACCTGGAGTGGGCCGATATGGTGTGTTTGTCGGCCATGATTTCACAGAAGGCCTCGCTGTTTGCGGTCGGCGAGCGGTGTAAGGCGGCGGGCAAGCTGGTGGTCTTTGGCGGTCCGTTTCCGACCGCCTGCCCCGAGGAGTGTCAGCCCTACGCCGATGTCCTGGTGCTGAACGAGGGCGAGATTACCTGGCCGGCTTTTCTGGCCGACCTGGAGGCCGGCACCCACCAGGCGGTCTACACCAGCTCCGAAAAGCCCGACGTGACCCAGAGCCCGACGCCCCGCTTCGATCTGCTCGATATCAACCAGTACGGCTCGCTGCCGATTCAGTTCTCGCGCGGCTGTCCGTTCCAGTGCGAGTTCTGCGACATCATCGTGATGTTTGGCCGTCGGCCGCGCACAAAAACGCCTCCCCAGGTTCTGGCCGAGCTGGATGCCCTGTACCAGGCCGGCTACCGGGGCAGCGTCTTTATTGTGGACGATAATTTTATCGGCAATAAGCGGGAGGTCAAAAAGCTGCTGCCCGAGCTGGCGGCCTGGAATGAGGCGCGCGATTACCCCTTCACCTACATCACCGAGGCCACCGTCGATCTGGCCAACGATGACGAGCTGATCGCCCAGATGGTGGCGTCAAATTTTAAGACGGTTTTTCTCGGTCTTGAGACACCGTCGCTCGACAGTCTCAAGGAGACCAAGAAATACCAGAACATCAAGCGCCCGCTGGTCGATTCGGTGAAGGCCATCCAGCACGCCGGCCTGATGGTCACCGGGGGCTTTATTCTGGGTTTTGACAGCGATGGCGAGGACATCTTTGATCGGCAGATCGACTTCATCCGACAGATTGCCGTTCCAAACGCCATGGTCGGGCTGCTGGTCGCCCTGCCCAGCACGCCCCTGTATACCCGTTTGGAGCAGGCCGGCCGGCTACTCGATGCGGATTCCGACCGGTATACGACCCACGGCGGCTTCACCAATATTGTGCCGGTTCTGCCACGCGAAACCCTGCTCGAGGGCTACCGCAAGATCCTCCAAACGATCTACACGCCGCGTGAGTTCTTTGAGCGCCTGCTCGACGCCCTGTGCCGACAGCCCGGCCCGCCCTCGTCGCTCGCCCGGGTGCGAAACGGTCTGCGGCATACGTGGCGTGTCCTGGGCAGTACGGTCGTCCGCTCGGCGGCCACCACCTCGCACCAGACCGGCGGCCTGCTGGCCCGTCTGCGGGTGATGTGGCGCGCCTTTCAACAGCTGCCCGAGGAGTATAAACGGGAGAGCCTGCGGTTCATCTGGACGCTGCTGAAAAAACGGCCTGACCAATTCCCCAACTCGCTACACACCGTGTTTGTCGGCGTTCACCTGTATCGGTTCACCTTCGAGCACGTGCTGCCCGAGCTTGACGCCCGTCTGGCCCAACTGCCTGGGCTCGATGAGCCAGAGGGGTGGAAGGCGGTCGAGGCGGCTCCCTGAACGAGAGAGGGCGCGGCCGCCGGCCCAGAGCCTGGTGAGGAGAGCGATGATGAAGATTGGTATCTCGCTGCCGGTGCGAGAACTCCAACATGACCTGGCGGCCATCAAAGCCTTTGCCCAGACGGCCGACGAGCTGGGCTTCAGCCACCTCCGCGTCCCGGAGCAGATCCTGCGTCCTGACAGCGGCTACCT
>WTHE01000509.1:2070-5006 GCA_011523315.1 Candidatus Binatota bacterium | reverse complement strand
TCGGCCTAGTCTGCCCGGTTCTGCCCGAACCGGAGGAGTTGTCCCGTGAGTGACTCCACGCCCGCTGGCCCGTACCGGTGCGGTTTTATTGCCCTGATCGGCCGTCCGAATGTCGGCAAGTCAACGCTGCTGAACACCTTGGTCGGAGAAAAGCTGGCCATTGTCACGCCCAAACCGCAGACGACCCGAACCCGGCTGATGGGGATCAAGACGCTCTCGCAGGCCCAGCTGATCTTTGTCGATACGCCGGGCATCCATAGTCACGCCGGCTCGCTGCTCAACCGGCACACGGTTGAGCTGGCCTTGGGCGCGCTGCAAGAGACCGATGCGGTGCTGTTCCTGGTCGATGCCCAGCGCGGTATTGTGGACGGCGACGAAAAGATCGCCGCTCGTCTCAGCGGCCTGTCTACGCCGGTCATCGGGGTGGTCAACAAGATCGATCTGCTCCCACGTCCGGCCCTGCTGCCGGTGCTGGACCGCCTGGCCGGTCTGTTGCCCGGCCGAGAAGTCGTTCCGGTCAGCGCCTTGCACGATACGAATACCGCCGAACTGCTGTCCACCCTGATCCAGCCCTTACCGGTTGGTCCGGCCCTGTATCCGAGCGACGAACTGACCGATCAGAGCGAGCGGATGCTGGCCCAGGAGATGATCCGCGAGCAGCTCTTTTTCAACACCCAGCAAGAAATCCCGTACGCCACCGCAGCGGTTATCGAAGAGTTCACCGAGCGGCCCGACAAGTCATTGCTCGTTGTTCGGGCTGCGATCCACGTCGAACGCGCCTCGCAGAAGCCGATTGTGATCGGCAGAGGCGGTGCCCGGCTCAAGAAAATCGGTCAGGCCGCCCGACGGCGGCTGGAAGCCTTTTTCGGCTGCAAGGTCTTTCTGGAGCTGTTCGTCAAAGTCTCCAAGGGCTGGACCAACCGGCCGGGCATGCTGCACGAGTTGGGCCTGTCCGACGTATCTACCCGCCGCGCGTAGCCGCGCCCTGCGGCCCGGCATCAAGGATTCCGAGAGTCGGCAGACGAAGGGGAGGGAGCATGGGAATGCTGGCACGGGCCGGATTGGCCTTGACCCGCTGGACGGAGCGCTGGATTCCTGACTCGTGGGTGATTGCGGTCATGCTGAGCCTGTGCGTCGCCGGCCTGGCGATGACGGTCGGGGGCGCCTCGCCGGCAACCGCCCTGCAGGCTTGGGGCCAGGGTTTGTGGGCCTTGCTCAGCCTGGCCATGCAGTTCACCCTGATGATGGTCCTGGCCTATGCCTGTGCGGTTTCTCCGCCGCTGAAACGCGCCTTCGTGTGGATGGCCGGCCGACCCAATCCGGCTCGACCCCGTCAGGCAATTGTCCTGATGGCGTGTTTTTCCACCCTCACCGCCTGGCTCAACTGGGCCTTCAGTCTGGTCGTGACCGCCGCGTTTCTGCCCTTTGTCGTCAGGGCCAACCCACAGACCGATTTCCGTTTGCTGGTCACCTGTGCCTACCTGGGGGTCGGCACGGTGTGGCATACCGGCCTGTCCGGCTCGGCTCCGCTTATTCTTGCCACGCCGGATAATTTTCTGATTCAGGCCGGCGTGCTGACCGAAACCGTGCCCATCACCCAGACCCTGTTTGCGTCGTTCAATCTCGGCTATGCGCTGCTGGCCGGACTGGCCGGCATCCTGATTGTCGCCGCCCTGGTGCCGCCGGCGGCCGAGGCGGTCAGCGTCTCCGAGGCCCAGGCCCGGCGGCTGGACTCGGGTCATGTGGCTCAGACCCGCCCGTCACGCCTGATTCCGGCCCAGCGTCTGGAGTGGTGGCCGGGCTGGTCGCTGATCGCCAGCGCAGCCATGCTGCTGTATCTGGCCTCGCAGATCGGCAGCCTGGGGTTCGGCCGGGCCTGGACGATTGATAATTACAACCTGTTGTTCATGGCCCTGGGCCTGTTGCTGCACTGGTATCCCAAGTCGTTTCTGGCCGCGTGTGAGGACGGGATCAAAAATACCTGGGGGATTGTGATCCAGTATCCCCTGTACGCCGGCATCTTCGGTCTGATGGCGTATACCGAGCTGGGCCAGGCGCTGACCGGCCTGTTTGTCAGCGCCAGCTCGCCGCGCGCCTTCCCGCTGATTGTATATGCCTACTCGGCGGTGCTGAACTACTTTATTCCGTCCGGCGGCTCAAAGTGGATTGTCGAGGCGTCCTACCTCCTGCCGGCCGGCCACGCCCTGGGGCTGTCGATTCCAACCGTGACGCTGAGCTATGCCTACGGCGATATGACGACCAATCTCATCCAGCCGTTCTGGGCGATTCCCATCCTGACCGTCACTGGCCTGCGCTTTGGCGACATCATGGGCTACTGTTTTCTCATTGCCGGCCTGATGCTGGTGTTCAACGTCCTGGCCCTGCTGCTGATTCCGCTCCAGCTGTAGCCTGGAGCAATTAACGATACTGTGTAGCCCTTTGGCTTTGCTCTGGACAGGCTCAGGACCAACGGCCTCCCGTTCGTGCTGAGCGTAGCGGAGCGAAGTCGAAGCAGGGATACCGGATCACGTCCAGCAAGACAAGAGCGGAACAGCAGGGCTACAACCTGGAGCGTTTTACGTTGGGCTATAGCCAGCAGTAGGGGCGACCGGCCGGTCGCCCCTACATCAGTCCACCCCGGTGATGACGAAGTTCTGCTGCGTCTGCTGCCACTCCAGCGTCACCGTCTCCTCCGGTGTCGGGAAGCCTGGCAGCTCGACCCGCTTCGCCAGCCCCCGCACGAACGGTTCCGTCTCGTCCACCATCGTCACCGCGACCGTCGCCCGGCTCAACTCTACTCCATCGACCAGAGCCACCACCTCGTGCACACCCACGCCGAACTCGGCCCAGTTGACCAGCAGCCCAAAGCCGTTGTCCACATCGCCACACGTATCCAGCGTGTCGCCCCGCTCCGTGCCCGCCGCTGCGGCGATGGG
>WTHE01000509.1:0-1970 GCA_011523315.1 Candidatus Binatota bacterium | reverse complement strand
CGCCACACGTATCCAGCGTGTCGCCCCGCTCCGTGCCCGCCGCTGCGGCGATGGGCTGCCCGTTGATCTCGATGACGACTTCGTCGGCCGCGCACACCCAGCCTGAGATGACCCCGATGCCACTCTGATAGGAGGCCGGGCGGGGGTTCTCCAACACGCCTTCGATTCCACCGGAGCTGGGCGCAGGCGTGAGCGCTGCCCCCACCTCCGCCGGGGCCAGGACGAAGTTCTGCTGGGACTCCTGCCACACCAGATGGACCTGCTCCCCTGCACGGGGAAAGTCGGCGACCAGAAAGCTGCCCCAGAGCCCTGTGCGAAACTCCGCCCCCAGCGTCGTCACCGTCACCGGGGCGCGGCCCAGCTCAATGCCATCCACGACCGCCGGGAGTGCCCCGACCCCGGGCACGACCCTCCAGCCCAACGCCACCCCATTGACCAGCATCCGGACCGCATGCTCCCCGTCGCCCAGCAGATTCCAGTTGACCAGCACGCCAAAGCCGTTGTCGCTGTCCCCGCACACGCCCGCCGTGTCCGCCCGCTCCGTCCCATACGCCGCGGCCACCTCCACGACGGTCCCGTCCTCTTGCTCGATCTCAATCGCGACGCCTTCGGCCTCGCACACCCAGCCCGAAATGAGCCCCAGTCCACTCTGAAACGAGCTGGGAGCAGGGTTCTCCAGATAGCCGACCACCAGGCGGGCGCGCAGCGTGTAGGCGCCCTCCGCCCCTCCTTCGCCGGCGATGGCGATGATCACGTCGCCGGCCTCGACCGGCGCAGCGAGCCGGAAGTTGGTTCCCGGTCCGCCGCCCGTGGCTGTCCCCAGCTCTTCCCCAGCCTGCCAGACTCGCCCCCGGGTATCGGTGCGTCCATTGGTCTCAATGACCAACACGCCGGCCTGGGTCAGACGGAGCCGAAAGTAGTCCACGTCGCGCCGGGTGTTGATACGCCCGGCGATAGAGCCCGACCGTGGGGTGGCGGACCGGAAGGCGATGCGCGTGGCTTGGGCCGCGCTGTTGCCGTGATCGTCGCGGGGGCGACCGCCGCCTCCGCCCCCGCCACCTGTCGAAGGTGGCGTGTATTGGCCGACCTGGAAGTCGGAGAACTGCGACACTGCGGCGCACACCGCCAAATTGTCAGCGATGATGCGCCGCCCTGCGGTCAAACGCTCCCAGCGCCCGGGCTGGGTCGCGTCCGCCGCCGGCTGGTAGCGGTACAGATAGAGCGGGGCCGCCAGGCCCGCCGGCCGGGGCAGACACACCTCTATGGAGGCGCTCAGACGGCCTGTCACGGCGTCATCGCCACTATCGAGGGCTGTCAGGGTATAGATTTGCCGGGGCTCGGGAAAGGTGGTGCGGGCCGGTGGCCCCACGCTGAAGGCGGTGGGATCATCGGAGGGAGAGGCCCACTCGATGCGGACACTCGCCACTTCGGCGGGCAGGGTGGTCTGGTCAACGATGCGGTGCCACAACACGGTGAGGGTAGGGGGATCGGCATCCCTCCGGGTGGCCAAGGCACTCGGCAGCGTGCCGGTCAGGTTGGTGAAGCTGAGGTCAAGACGAGTCAGGTCCGTGAGGGGGTACGTGGCGTTACCCCATCCTGACGGCACCGTGCCGCTCAGGGGGTTGTTGTAGAGAAGGAGCCATATCAAACTGGCCAGGCTGCCCAACTCTGTGGGAATTGCGCCGCTCAGTTTGTTGGAGTGGAGATAGAGGTATTGCAGGCTGGTGAGGCTGCCCAATTGGATCGGAATCGGCCCGGTCAGTTGGTTGTTGCTGAGAAGGAGCCATTGCAACTGGGTCAGGCTGCCCAACTCTATGGGAATCTGGCCCTTCAGTTGGTTGTTGTCGAGCCGGAGATGTTGCAGGCTGGTGAGTCTGGCCAACCCGGTCGGATTGTTACCATTATCCGTATCCGTCCCGGCGGGGATGGTCCCGGTCAGTTTGTTGTTGTTGAGCCGGAGCCATTGCAAA
>WTHE01000320.1:1449-5010 GCA_011523315.1 Candidatus Binatota bacterium | reverse complement strand
GGGGAGGGAAGGGCGACCGCCACATACAGGGTGTAGGCAGAACCTATCCAGCCCTCACCATGTCGCACCCGCATGACAGGCGGGTGGCAATTGAGTGAAAATCGTTGGGCGCTGCCTTTTACGTCCGCTCGGTCTGTTCTGCCCGAGGGGAATCATCGGAGCCTGGGATGTCGGACAGCATCTCGCCGGTGCGGGTAAACTCGTACAGCCGTTCCTGGGAGCGGATTGGGGTGGCAGTAGGAAACGTGATTTCTTCTTGAGATGATCTGTTATCACGTTTCCTACTGGCGGCGTGTCTGTTCAGGTAGCGCGAGTGGCCGTCGGCCAAGACTTCCCGGGCTTTGGTCGAGTCGGTCAGCTGAATGGCCAGGATATGGCCGAGCTGGGCCTGGAGTCCGGGATCGAGTACGGGAAAAGCCACCTCGACCCGGTGGTCGAGGTTGCGCGGCATCCAGTCGGCAGAGGCTAAAAAGTACTCCGGTTCGCCGGCGTTCTGAAAATAGAAAATACGGGCGTGTTCCAGAAAACGGTCGATAATGGAAATCACGCGGATATTATCCGAAACGCCCGCCAGCCCGGGCCGCAGGCAGCAAATGCCCCGAACGATCAGGTCGATCTGGACCCCGGCCTGGCTGGCCGCGTAGAGTTCTTCGATCAGGGTCCGGTCAACCAGACTGTTGAGCTTGGCAATGAGGCGGGCGGGACGGCCGGCTCGGGCGTGTTCGATTTCGCGCCGAATGCGGGTGATCATGCTGTCTCGGAGCTGGGTCGGGGCGACCAGGAGGTGATGAAAGTCCTGTGACTGGGTATAGCCGGTCAGCATATTGAACAGCTGGGTCAGGTCTTCGCCAAACGATTCCCGACAGGTGAACAGCCCCAGATCACAGTAGATACTGCTGGTTTTGACATTGTAGTTGCCGGTGGCCAGGTGACAGTAGCGACGAATCCCGTCCTCCTCTTGGCGGACGACCAGACAGGCTTTGCAGTGGGTCTTGTAGCCGACCAGGCCGTAGACCACATGCGCGCCGACCTCTTCCAGGGCGCGCGCCCAGGAGATATTGGCCTCTTCGTCAAAACGGGCACGCAACTCGACCAGAACCGCGACTTCCTTGCCGGCTTCGGCGGCTTTGGTCAGCGCCCGGGCAATGGGTGAGCTGGGGCTGACCCGATAGAGGGTCATCTTAATGGCCAGTACCTTGGGATCGCGGGTGGCTTCTTCGACAAAATTGGTGACCGCGTCAAAGGACTGATACGGGTGGTGGACCAGAATATCGTTGTCCCGGATCGCCTGCCAGATGCTCGTCGTACGCTCAAAAGCCGGCACCGATAGCTGGGGCATGGGGGGGTCTTTGAGCTGGGGCAGATCGACTGTGGCGTAGAGTTGGAACAGATCGGTAAAGGCGGTGAAGCCCTTGCTGGCGTACAGGTCGGACTGCTGGAGGTCGAGTTCGCGCACCAGCAGAGACACAATGTTTGCCGGCAGGTCGGAGTCGTATTGGAGCCGTACGGCGGTGCCCATGCGTCGCTCGCGCATGGCTTCCTCAATGCTGGTCAGCATGTCTTGCAAGCGATCCTCGGGCAGCTCGAAGTCGGCGTCGCGAGTCACGCGAACCGCATGGCAGGACAGAATCTCATAGCCCTGGTACAGACGCGGCAGATAGTGCTGCAACACGTCCTCAAGCAAAATAAACACGTACTGACCGGATTGGGCGGGCAGAGAAATAAAGCGCGGTACCACATGACCCGGAATGTGGACCATGGCCAGGGGGGTCAGCGGCAGATGCGACTGGCCCAGCGGCCGCAGCCCGGCGACCAGGTACAGGGACCGATTGGCCAAGTGCGGGAACGGGTGACCGGGGTCAATGGCCAGCGGGGTGAGAACCGGAAAGAGGGTTTTGCGAAAAAAATCCTCAAGGAAGCGTTCCTGTTCGGCGTCCAAGTCCGACGGGGTGACAAAGTGGATACCCGCCTCGGCCAGCTGGGGGTGGATCGTATCCAGGAAACACCGGTGTTGCTCATCAACCAGTTCGTGGACCCGAGCCGAGATGGCCGCCAGCGCCTGATTGGGCATCAGCTCGTCCGGGCCGACCCGGAAGTTGCCCTCGCTGATCTGTCGCTTGACGCCGGCGACACGGACCATGAAGAATTCGTCGAGGTTTGAGCTGAAGATGGACAGGAACTTGACCCGTTCCAACAGGGGCACGCTCTCGTCCTGGGCTTCCTCCAGGACTCGCTTATTGAACTCCAGCCAGGACAGCTCGCGGTTGATAAAAAGGGGCAACGTGATGTCCTTCGGACTTGCGTCCGTGCTCACGTTTTCCCCGTTCTGGCGCTCGCTGATGGAGGATGCTGGGTGGGAAGGGGCAACGTGATGTCCTTCGGACTTGCGTCTGTGCTCACGTTGTCCCTTTGTCGAAGGTTGCTCGTATGAGGATGCCATGTCGGACTCCTCCCTGGGGAAGAACGGTGAGGCTCGAGAAACCGCTGCGCAGCATAATCTCCTCAATTGTCACCATCTTGAGGCCAGGGTAGACCCGTTCTTCGGCAGGAATTTTTCCCAACTGTTCGAGGAACGTGGTAATCACAGACCGCTGTAGCGGGAAAAATTTGTTTTGACAAGACAGCTGCTTGCGGCGCAGGCTGGACGAGGCTCTCTTCTTTGCAAAGGGAAACGTGATCTCATCCAGACTCCGTCGGTGATCACGTTTCTCTTTGGAGCCGTCCAGCCTGTCGGCTTTATTCATGCGACCCAAGTGTATATAGCCAGGTCAACGCCCAGCATCTCGGCCAGCTTGTGCAGCTTCAGAGTCGAAGGGCTCTGCGTGCCACGCAGGATATGGGACAAGTGCCCCTTGCTGAACTCGTGCTCCAGATAGAAGCGGTCCAGCGACGGATAGCGATTCAAGAGGAGCTGCCCAAAGCGTTTTCGGAATAGGGCCAGTGTGTCTATGGAGAGGACACATCCATTTCAACAGTTCGACTTTGAGGTTTGATAAGCCGAGTTCAAGGTCGGCTTTGAGGGCGGCAAGGTCAGCTTTCGCTGCAGATTACTATTGATCAAATTGACCTGCTCCTTGTGATTCGGCCTAGTCGGCTTCCAGGTCTGCCGGCTCCAGTTGATACCAGAAGACGGCTCCAGACTCGATGCTGGGCTGAATCCGGGCATCTCGGTGCAGGCCCGCTATGGCGGCATGGGCCGGTACGCCGGTGAAACGCGTCAAGAACTCGGCATTACGAAGAGCCCTGAGGGTGTCCCGGCCATTGGCGGTAAAGGAGATTTCAACGGCAATATAACACGGCTCGCCAGCCTGGTCGGCGGCTTCCATAACCAAGTCAGCGTGGCGGAAGCTACGCAGGGCGTTGGGGGGAATGGCCGTGGTGTCCGTGGCCTCGGTCAGGTCCCAGAGTTCGTCACGGCTTAGGGTTCTGGTGCAGCGCAGACCCATAGTTCGAGCAATAATAGCAGCGTCTTCAACAGCGACATTGCGGGCATGGGCGCCTTTGAGGATACCCATGTCATCGCGCATACCCTTGAAGTCAGACTTGAGGCCCTTAACATCG
>WTHE01000320.1:0-1349 GCA_011523315.1 Candidatus Binatota bacterium | reverse complement strand
ACGTCGGCCTTGAGCTCCTTGACGTCGGTTTCAAGGGTGCCTAGGCGCTGGTTGGTCGTTTCGACGAAGGCGGCAAACTTCTCGGGCAGTTCAATCAACTCGCGGGTCAGCAGCCGGGCGCGGAGGGCTTCGAGCCAGTGGGGATGCTCGTCCAGAATTTGGATCAAGTCTTCGATGGTGTTGATGGTGGGCATCTGTGTCCTTATCGACACAAGTAGTACAGCAGAAGGCGTGGGTCAATGCTGGGGATGAATACAGCTCTTTGGTCAGGGCTTCCATCTCCTTGTCGCACCATCCCGCTCTGCGTATAGTACGGACCATGGCCACGGCCGAAGACAAATCCTGGGAATACACCCTGCGCCGCATTGACGAGCGGACCGAGAACATCGAAAAACGCCTCACCCGAGTCAAGGAGGAATTGGCGACGGTCAAAGACGCCATGCTCACCACAGGCACCTTCTTCACCGTCCGCGGTAGCGTTTCCTCCATCATTGTCGCCTTTCTGGTCTCCATTGTTTCCAACCTCGGCTGACTCCCTGCTCTGGCTCAATAGAGATGAACAGAGGGATGTTTGCTCTTAAGGGTTTCTGCGCCCTGCTCATCGGCCTCCTCCTCGCACCCACGCTGCTCCACGGTGAGGAGGAGCGCGCGCCGCTGTTTCTTACTCACGGCGTGGTCAGTGGCGATATCACCACCCGCAGTGCGGTGATCTGGACCCGGGTCAACGCTCCGGCCACGGTAGGGGTCGAGTATGCGCTCGATCCGAATTTTACCCAGCCCCAAGCCGGCCCTCGGGTGGTGACCGACCAGACCCGGGATTACACCGCACGTCTCAAGCTCAGCGGTCTGCGCCCGGACACGGTTTACTTCTACCGGGTGTGGGCTTTGCAGCCCGAAACCGGGCTGCGCTCCGTCTCGGTTCGGGGGCGTCTGAGAACCGCTCCCCCCGCAACTGAGCGACGGGCGGTGTCGTTCGTGTTTGGCGGTGACCTCGGCGGACAAAGGTTTTGTCGGCCGTATGACATTTTTGAAAAAATGCGCCGGCTGGAGCCGGACTTTTTTATTGCCAACGGCGATATGATCTATGCCGATAATGACTGCCCGGCGGCCACACCCGCTCCCCCTGGGCGCGTGAGCCGACCCAACGTCCCCGGTGATTTTCTGCCCGTCACAGCGCTCGACTGGACGAACCTCGATCAACTGCGGACGGTGTTCTGGCAGCACTGGCGCTATAATCGGGCCGACCCGGCGTTTCAGAATTTCCTGGCTCAGGTGCCCATGTACGTCCAGTGGGACGATCACGAACTGGTCAACGACTCCGGCGCGTCCTGGTCGTACTGGCGACCCGG
>WTHE01000094.1 GCA_011523315.1 Candidatus Binatota bacterium | reverse complement strand
GAGCGACGATTTTCAGGCCCGGCACGCTCATGAACTGGGCATAGACGGTTTCTGAGTGCTGGGCTGCGGCCGAGCCGAGCGCGCCGTACACCGTCCGAAAGGTAATCGGAATGTCGGCCTGGCCGCCCGACATGTAGCGCAGCTTGGCCGCCTGATTACACACCTGGTCCCAGCAACAGTAGAAAAAGCTGGCAAATTCAATCTCGACAATCGGCCGCATCCCGGCCATGGCCGCGCCGACCCCGGCCCCGGCATAGCCGGCCTCCGAAATCGGCGCGTTGCGGATGCGCCCAGGACCGAATTCGTCGGTCAGGCCGCCGGTCGCGCCAAACGCCCCGACCCACACGTCGAGGCCCATCAGAAAGGTGCGTGGGTCGTGCCTGAGTTCTTCGGCCAGGGCTGAGTTGATGGCTTGGATAAATGAAACAGTCGGCATGGCGTGTCTCCTTGAAAAGCGTTGAGCCCGTGGCTGGGGTGGGACTCAGGCGGCTGAGAACATGTCGTCGAGGGCTTCCGCCGGCTCCGGCAGGGGGCTGTCCTCGGCAAACGTGACCGCCTCGTCGATGACGCCGGCGACCTCGGCCTTGACCGCATCAATCTCGGCCTGACTGACCACCCCGGCCGGCACGAAGCGTTGCTCGAAGGTGATGAGCGGACAGCGTTTTTTCCACTCTTCGATCTCGTCCTTGGGGCGGTAGCTCTTGTCGCCCATGAAGGCTTCTTCGCCCACCACATGGCCCTCCCAGCGGTAGGTCTTGCACTCGATCAGGGTCGGCCCCTCGCCCCGGCGGGCGCGTTCGACGGCCTGGTTGGTGGTCTCGTAGACCTCGACCACGTCGTTGCCGTTGACCACCACGCCGGGCATGTCGTGGCCTCTGGCCCGGTCGGCAATGTCTTTGACCGAGGTGACATCCTTGCCGGCGGTGAATTCGCCGTACAGGTTGTTCTCGCACACGTAGATGACCGGCAGTTTCCAGGCTGAGGCAATGTTGAGCGATTCGTGGAAGGTGCCCTCGTTTGAGGCGCCGTCGCCAAAGAAACACACCGCGACCTCATCGCTGCCCCGGACCTGGGCGGCCAGCCCCGCGCCGGTGGCAATCGGCAGGCCGGCGCCGACAATGCCATTGGCGCCCAGGATGCCGATTTCAAAATCGGCAATATGCATTGAGCCGCCCTTGCCTTTGCAATAGCCGGTGCTCTTGCCGTAGATCTCGGCCATCATGGGGCTGATCTTGCCGCCCTTGGCGATGAGGTGGCCGTGACCCCGATGGGTGCTGGTGATGTAGTCTGTATCGGTCAACGCGGCGCACACGCCGGTAGCCGAGGCTTCTTCCCCGATCGAGACATGCACGAAGCCCGGAATTTTGCCCTCCTTGAAGATATCGCGCAGCCGTTCCTCGAACTGGCGGATAGTCTGCATGGTGCGATACATCTCGAGTAATTTGTCCTTGCCAACTTCTGCGGCCATATGCGCGTCCTCCTTCGTGGTGTGTGGAACAACGACAGCTGTTGTCATAATCCGAAAGCCGGGCAGCGGTCAACCGCTGGACCAAAACAGCGGGCGTTCGAGGCTGATGGCTTGGGATCAAAGCGGGAGAGCAGGAGGGAAACGGGTGGCGATTGAGACGCCTTTTCTTGGCTCTATTGAGATTGCGCCTGACGCTGAATGAGTAGGCGTTGGCGGAGGTCTGCGAGGAAACCGCTATGACGATTGTGGAGTTCTCGGCGGATTTCGTCTGCTGCTCGCTGCTGTTCTTTCAGATAGGCGTCGACCTGATCCCGGTGTGTCAGATAATAGGCAATCACGCCATAGACTTGCGCAAGCGTGAGGCTTGGGAAATCCTGGCAGATCTCTTCCGCCGCCGCTCCCTCCCAAAAGGCGTAGATCACGCTGTCGAGAGAGACCCGGGTATCAACAACTCGCCATGTCCCGTGTGGGGTGCGGAAGAGAAGATCTGAGGGAGCTTGTAGAGCCATGTGCTGTTGTCATAATCCGAACGCCGGGCGGCGGTCAACCGACGTGTGATCTTTTGAATTCGGCGTCCAAAAAGGCGGCAAAGCTCGCCGTGAACTGCTGGGGGGTCGTCTCAAACCATTCCCGGATGCCCGGCTGGGCAAAGTACACCCGCAGGGTCTCGCACCAGCGCTGCCACTGCTCCTGATCCAGGGCGCCCTGCCTGTACTGGTAGTAGAAGTTTTCTCCGGCCGAGAAGGAATAATACATGACCAGACCAAAACGGTGCCGCTCGTCCTGATCCAGCCCGGCATAGTCTTCCGAGCCGACGCGGACAATCCGGGACAGCTCGGGATTGTCGGCCACCAGCGCCACATAGTCGAGCCGTGTCGTGACTAGGGCGTGGTGGGTGGCGCTGCGCACCGCGCGGGTATTGTGGCGCACCTGAGCGGCCACATAGATGAGCGAGACAATAACGCCCACCGCACTCACGACCTCGGCAAGAGTCCCCAGCGTGCTGAAATCCATAGCCTCCCTCAGTCTCCCGCCAAGCGACACGGCTTGCAGCGCCGACTCATCCCCGTGTGGCCCGGCCAGGACTTATTGGCCGCCCGGCCTGCCGCTTGACCTGCCTGCGGCCGTGGTCTCGGCCGTCCTGTCCGGCAGCTTTTCGACCTTGATCTTATCAATCCGTCGCCCGTCCATGTTCACGATCGTCATCCGATAGCCCTGGTGGTGGACGATTTCTCCGCCCTTGGGGATGCGCTCGAGGCGGGCCAACAGCAGGCCGGCCAGGGTCCGATAGTCGTTCGTCTCCTCGACCGGCAGGCCGGGGCTGTCCTGCAAGTCGGCCAGCGTGACCCCGCCGGCGATCAGCCACGTCTGGGGTCCGAGGTCCTGGATCGGCAGCTCTTCATCCACATCGAACTCGTCCTGAATCTCGCCGACAATCTCTTCCAGCAGATCCTCGATGGTGGCGATGCCGACCACCGTCCCAAACTCGTTGACGACCACGGCCAGCTGGGTGCGGCGGAGCTGAAGCTCGCGTAGCAGGTGGCTGATCTGCATGGAATCGGGCACGAAGTAGGTCGGCTGGACAAAGCCCTGTAGCGAGGCGGCGGGCTGTTCCCGGCCGCGCAGCAGTTCTTTGAGGTGGACCACGCCCACAATGTGGTCGAGGTCGTCCTCGAAGATCGGCATGCGCGAGAAGCTGCTCTCGATCATGGCTTGCAGGGCGTGCTGGGGGGAGGTGTCCACACTCAGCGCCTGGATTTCGGTCCGGGGGGTCATCACCTCACGGACCGAGGTGTCGGCGAAATCGAACACGCTCTGGATGAACTTCTGCTCGGTGGCGTCAAAGACGCCTTTTTGCGCGCCTTCGCGGATAATGTACTTGACCTCATCCTCAGACACGATGGCCTCGGGCGCCTTGGTCCCGGTGCCGGTCAGGTACAGCAGCCCGTTGGTCGAGGCGGTCAGCAGTTTGACCCCGGCCGTAAACAGCCGCGAGAAAAAGTCCAGGGGCTGGGCGACCCACAGGGCGGTCGGCTCGGAGTAACGCAGGGCCAGGGATTTTGGCACCAACTCGCCCAACACCAGCGACAGATAGGAAATAATCACCACCACCGTGACGACGGCCAGGGCCTGGCTCGACTCGGTCACAAAGGGCAGCGAACTCCGGGCGTACAGCGGGGCCAGATAGGACACGGCCGAGACGCCCCCGATGGCCGAGGCCAGTGAGCTGACCAGCGTGATCCCGATCTGTACGGTCGCCAGAAACCGGTCGGGGTCGTCTCTGAGGCGGCCCAGGGTTCGGGCTCTGCGACCGCCCTCCTCGGCCAGCTGATCGACCCGGCTGCGTCGAACCGAGACGACCGCAATTTCTGAGCCCGAAAAAAAGCCGTTGACGAGAATCAGGCCCAGGATAAACGTCATCTCAAACCACAGCTCAGTCACCATGCTCGTCCTCCTGGTACGGACCTTGGACAGGAGTTCGTGCCCGCCCGGGTCGCGCGCCGGCCATCCTAGCACAGCCGGGCTGCCGGCTCAGCAGGCGGGGCGTTTTTGCCGAGCCGGCCTGGCCGCTGCGACCCGGCTTACCTCACAAGCTGAAAGCTGATAGCAGACCGCTGAGCGCTTCTCTGTGGGAGGTGGGGGTGAAGACCAACGGGATCCGTCGCAGCAGCATCGCCATCAGCGGCGCGCGTCAGAACAATCTCAAAAACCTGGACATCGACATTCCCCTGAACCAGCTGACGGTCGTCACCGGGGTGAGCGGCTCGGGCAAGTCGAGCCTGGCCTTCGACATCTTGTACGCCGAGGGCCAACGCCGCTATGTCGAGAGCTTTTCGGCCTACGCCCGTCAATTCCTGGACCGCATGGATAAGCCCCAGGTTGACAAGATCGAGGGCATCCTGCCGGCTATCGCCATTGACCAGAACCGCCCGGTCCGCACCTCGCGTTCGACCGTCGGCACAATGACCGAGCTGCACGACCACCTCAAGCTCCTGTTTGCCAAGATCGGGCTGTTGTCGTGCCGCCAGTGCGGCCAGCCGGTCGAGCGCGACTCGGCCGAGTCGGTGTTCAGAAAGCTGTCCGAGCAGCAGCCCCAGGGCACGCGCTTCTATGTCACTTTCAGTGTCGCCGTCCCGGATACGCTGGCCTGGAGCGACATCCGTGACGGTCTGGTCCGGGCCGGCTTCTTCCGTCTGCTGGTGGCCGGCACGATTGTTGACATCCAGGAGCTGGACGCCCGGCCCGAGGGCCTGATCGGTCAGGACCAGTGCAGCGTGGTGGTTGATCGCCTGCGGGTCGGCTCGCGCCACAAAAAACGTACCCACGACTCCCTGGAGCAAGCGTTTCAGTACGGCAAGGGCCGGCTGAGCCTCGTCTTTCCCGACGCCGAGCGGGCCGAGCAGGCTTTTTCCAACCGGCTGGAGTGCGCGACGTGTCAAATCGTGTACAAGGAGCCGGTCCCCAACCTGTTCTCGTTCAACAGCCCGCTGGGTGCGTGCGAGAAGTGCAAGGGCTTTGGCCGCACGATTGATCTCGATCTGGAGC
>WTHE01000020.1 GCA_011523315.1 Candidatus Binatota bacterium | reverse complement strand
CCTGGGTGCGCCGCGTGCGGGATTGGGCGCGCCAACTCACGGCCTGAGAGCGGCTGAAAAGGAGAGACTGGTGAGATGATCGGCTACGGTATTTCCGCCGTCTTGAGTTTCGATTAAGAGTTCCCAGTCTTCCTCACAAGCGATGATGCCGCAGGGCCAGAGACACGTTGAGAGACACATAGCGTAGCGGCTCGGGCGGCAGCCAGCCGGCCTTGGCGGGTGAGGTCATCAGCGCCAGGTCCGGATTGGGCTGGTTTGCGTACAGCTCACATACCAGCCTGCCGCCGTAAAACCCGCTGACCAGGCCGAAACCGTTGTAGCCGACGCTGAACAGGACGCGCGGGTCGTTTTCGAGACGCCCCAGCAGCGGCGTGTGGGCGCGGGTGAGGGCCATCACACCGCTCCAGCCGTGGGCGGCCCGGACGTTGCCCAGGTAGGGATAGCGGGCGAGCAGCCGCTCGGCCAAGCGCTGGTAGGCCCGTGGCTGATGACGGTCGGCGACCCGGCTGTTGTAGTCGTAGCGGGCGCCGCCCCGGATCAGTAGGCGACCGTCGGGGGTGAGCCGAATCGTATGGGTGGCGTCCATTTCATAGCGCCCTGGGACGCTGGTCCAGGCGCCGTGGCCGATGACGGCCTCGTCCACCGGTCGGGTGACCATGACGTACAGGTGGAGGGGCATGAGAATATGCCTGAACAGACCCAGCTGCGGGGTGTAGGCGTTGGTGGCGACAACAACCGTGTCGGCGCTGAGCCGGCCGTCCGGGCAGACCAGCTCGACCGGGCTGCCCCGCCGCAGCTGTTGGACGGGCGTGTGTTCGTAGGTGTGGACGCCCAGCGCCTCGACCGTGCTTCTGAGACCCCGAACGAGTTTGCCCGGATGCAGGGTTGCCCAGTGGGGCAGGAAAACCCCGGCCGGATAAAACTCCGAGCCGATCCGTGCGGCCAGGTCTTTGCCCTGCCACAGCTCGACGGATCGACCGAGCCGGGCGTAGGCCGGCACCTGCTTCTCCAGCGTTCGCACCTCGGCGTCCTTTTTGGCCAGCCGCAGCGCGCCGCTCTCCTGGAGGTCGCAGTCAATCGCTTCGCGGGCGATGGTCTCGACCAGCTGCCGGTAGCCCCGCTCGGCGTACTCGGCGTAGGGCTCGACCGCAGCCGCCCCTTTGCTGAAAAAGAGGCTGTCCCAGCCGTGGTATTCTTGGGAGATAAATCCGCTGTTGCGGCCGCTGGCCCCGAAGCCGATACGCTGGCCTTCGAGGACCACAATCTGTTTGTTCGGATAACGCTGCTTGAAATGGTAGGCCGCGCTGAGCCCGGTGATGCCGCCGCCGACGATGGCGATATCGGCCCGCGTGTGGCCGCGCAGCGCAGGAGTGGCCGGGGGCGCCTCGGTCAGCCATACACTGTCCGGCAAAGACGGCGCTATACTCTTCTTGCCCAGAGGTCGGTCCTCAACGCTGTCTCTGGTCGCGCCCAGCGTCACGCGTGCAGCTCTCCGATAAAAGACAGGACCGCATCGGCGCAGGTGTCCGGCAGGGCTGCGGCCAGGTGATAGGCCGTGCTGGGCAGGACCAGCAGCCGAGAATTCGGAATCCGGGTCTGCCATTCGCGGACCGTCTCGACCGCAGCCAGTGCTCCCCTGTCGCTGGTAATGACCAGGGTCGGGGCTTGGATGCGGGGCAGAAGAGCGGTGATGTCCATGCCGCCGACATAGGCAAAAATCCCGGCCATGACCTGGGCCGGCGCTTTGCCCATCTCTTGAATCCACCATTCCCGCATGGCCGGACTGACCTCGCCCAAACGCCGGTCCATGGTCGTACGCGCCCAGCTCTCAACGCCTTCCCGTTTTACCTGCTCAAGCCAGGCCCCAGGATTCAGGGCGCTGTTGGCCAGGCTGGCCGGCCCGCCGATGACGGTCAGGCTTTTGACGCAGTCGGGATAGTCATGGGCGAACTGCATGGCCACGCTGCCGCCGACCCGCTGGCCGACAACGTGGACGGCAGGCAGGCCCAGGTGGTCGAGCAGGCCCTTGAGATCCTGGCCGAAGCCGCTCAGCGACCAGGCGTAGTCGGCCGACGGTACGCTGGACTGGCCAAAGCCTCTGAGGTCGGGCCGGACTAGGCGGAAGCGTCGGGCCAGACGCGGCACCCAGGCGAACCAGGCTTTGCTGGTATCTGCCACGCCGTGGATGAGCAGAATCGTGTCCGGGCTCGTCCACGGGTCGGTATAATCGTCCTGCTCATAGTACAGGGTCAAGCTGTCGTCGATACGAGCCTGGGGCATAGCTGTGCTCCTTGCGTGCTGGCTGTCTCTTGCCTATGACTCTGCTGAGGCCGGGGATCAGGCACCAACGATAGCGTTTTCCCGCCCGCGGCCGCAAGAGAGACGGTGACATGAGCAACACTCCAGACTATCCGGTCCGCGTCATCCCGCAGCTGGCCATCCCGATGGCCGACGGGGTTCGGCTCGGCGTCCGCCTGTACATGCCGGACGCCCCCAACGACGGCCCGTTTCCGGCTATTGTCGAATCGCACCCGTACCGCAAGGACGATAACAAAATCGCCCGCGACTGGCGCACCCACAGCTATCTGGCCCGCAAGGGCTATGTCGGGGTGCGGCTTGATACCAGGGGCAGCGGCGCCTCGGAGGGCATTGCCGAGAACGAGTATACCGGCCAGGAACAGCACGACTGCCTCCAGGTGCTGGCCTGGCTGGCCGACCAGCCGTGGTGTAGCGGCCAACTCGGCATGTATGGCTCCTCTTACGGGGGCATCAGCGCCCTACAGACCGCCATGCACGCCCCGCCTCAGTTGAAGGCGATTGTTGCCATGCACGCCCTGGTTGATCGCTACGGCCAGGACGTGCACTACCACGGCGGCTGTCTACCGGTGAACGAATCCGTTGCCTGGGCCGGCCGCATGGTGGCCCTGAACGCGCTGCCGCCACTACCGGATATTGTCGGCGAGGGATGGTTCGCGCGCTGGCGTGAGCGGCTTGAGCACACTCCGCAGTGGCCGCTGGCCTGGCTGCGCCACCAGACCCGCGACGCCTACTGGCAGAACGGCTCGGCGTGTGACGACTGGGACGCGATTCAATGCCCGGTGTTCGCCATCGGTGGCTGGGCCGACAGCTATCGGGATTTTGTCCTCCAGCTGCTCCAACACCTGCGCGTGCCGTGCAAGGGCCTGATCGGTCCGTGGCTGCACGACATGCCCCACGTGGCGCGGCCCGGTCCTCAGATTGACCACCTGCGGGAGATGCTGCGCTGGTGGGACTACTGGCTCAGGGGGATTCAGAACGGCGTCATGGACGAGCCGCAGCTGACCGTCTGGGTCCAGGGCTCGCGCTCGCCCGATCCGTACCGGGAGACGACGCCCGGTCACTGGCGGTCCGAAACCGAGTGGCCGGTGGCGCGGACCGACTATCAGACCTGGCACCTGGGGACGGCCGGGACGTTTGCCCCACACCCGCCGTCGGACGCTGGCCCGGACTGCTGGTCTTCTGAATCCCCCAGCCCCGGTCTGGCCGCTCCGTTCTGGTGCACCGGCCTGCGGCCCAGCGGCCTGCCCCGCGACCAGCGCGGCGATGACGCGTATGCGCTGAGCTACACCTCTGCTCCGCTTGCCGAACCGCTGGAGATTCTGGGCTTTCCCCGGCTGGAGCTGTACGTCGCGGCCTCGGAACCGATTGCCCAGTTGGCGGTCAAGCTGTGCGATGTCGGCCCCGACGGCGCTTCCCTGCTCGTCACCCGTGGTGTGCTGAACCTGACCCATCGGGATAGTCACGCCCGACCGAGCCCGCTGGTGCCCGGCCGCATCTATCCGGTCCGTCTTGAGTTGAGCAGCATCTGCCACGTGTTCGCCCCGGGCCGCCGCCTGCGGCTGAGCATAGCCGGGGCCGACTGGCCGCTGGTCTGGCCGCCGCCACGTCCGGCCAGCCTGACGGTCTACCACGATGCCGCCCATCCCTCCCGGCTCGTCCTGCCAGTCATTCCGGCCCGGTCGCCAGCTCTGCTGGCGCCGGTCTTTGCCCCGCCCGAGGTGCCGGTCGCGCCCGTCCGCTCAGAAGACGCTGAGCGCTCGTATACGGTCCGCCGCGACATGCTTGACGGAACAACGACGCTCGACACCCGGGTCGGTGGGACCAGCTTCCTGACCGAGCAGGGGCTGCGCATGACCGAAACAAACGTCAAAGAGCTGTCCATGCGGGACGCTGACCCCCTGAGCTGCACGGCCCGGCTGCGCCGCCACCTGGAATGGCAGCGGCCGGACTGGAAGGTGGTGATCGACAGTACTATTGAACTGAGTTGCACGGCGGACACGTTTATTGTCACTATTGAGCTGCGAGCCGCATACAACGACGACGTGATTTTCAGCCGGCGCTGGCGGGAAGCGTTTCCGCGGCTGCTGGGCTAAAATGTGGTGCATTTCGGAGACACGCATGTCTACATCGCTTCAGGCCGGTGCGCGCTTTCCCGATCTGTCCCTGCCCGACCACACCGGCCGGCTCCTCAGCCTGTCGCAGCTGACCGCCCCGGACGAGTTTGACCGGCGGCTCGGCTTTGCCCACGGCCGGCCGCTGATCGTGGTGGTGTATCGTGGCTTTTTCTGTCCCCGAGATCGTCTCCAACTGGGTCAGCTGGTGTCGTTTTACCCCGAGGTCGAACTCAACCAGACCGGCCTGGCGGCGCTGATCGGCGCGCCGCCGCCGGTTGCCGCCGCCTACCGGGCGGGTCTGGGCGCTCGCTTTCCTTTTTTGAGCGACCATGAGCGGCGGGCGATTCGCCGGCTGGGCATCGTCGATAACACCGATGGTGAGTATCCCGAGGTCGCCATCCCGCATACCGTATGTCTGGCACCTGATTTGACCATCCACAGCGTCTACACCGGCTGGTGGCTGGCCGGGCGGCCGAGCGTAGAAGAGTTGCGGGGCGATATCCGGGCTCTCAAGGCCCAACTGGCCGACTATGGGCACGCGGCCTGGGAGAGCCCGGAGGTTCGGGCGGTGCGTATCCCGGCCACGTAC
>WTHE01000485.1 GCA_011523315.1 Candidatus Binatota bacterium | reverse complement strand
CCACTACCTCGCGCATGCTGGCTATGGCTCAAGATAGCGTGAAACTGCTCTAGAACCCGCTCGCGCATCTCAGCACGGTCCCTCTCAGATCTCCCCGTCTCATCCAGGTAGACATCGAGAAAATTCTCAAGATCAACAAAAGTGTAGACCGTGTAATCGTTGATCCAGAGCCCCGTCTCCTCCTGCATGTAATACATGGCGAGTACGGTGGCCTCTCGCATCCTGCGCCGATCTTCCGGGGAAACCTGATCGCCAAAGACAAAGGTCGGCTCCCCGGACCCATCTGCCGTGACGCTGCCCGTTGCGCCTAAGGACTGGGAGTTCTGAAACCACCGAAACCGGACATCGACGGTTTTGGTTTGTTGCGAGGCGGTGTCCCGGACCTTGACCCCTTTCAGGACGAGTTGAGAGCCGAGGATGGAGGCGTCGGCCGCTGAGAGATCGAATGAGTCAAGAAACTCAAAGTCGCCCGGTTTGACGACCGTGATTGTGCGGGTCTCGGTCGAAAAGCGTTCGCCGCTGGTACTTTCGATCTCGACTCTCAGCGTATGGACGCCGGCGCTCAACACCCCCCAGTTGAACGTCGTTCCCCAGCCGCTGCTGCGCGTCTGCTCAGCCGGGAAGGCGGGAAAAGCGAGGGGGATATCTCCCCGTTCCGCACAACACGAGATATCCTGGCGCAGGGTTCCATCAATGATGAGCGTGACGCTGCTGATGTGACTGCCCTGCGCCGTCTCAAAGGCCCAGCCTCGGACCGTCGTGACCCCCGCGACCGGCTGCGCCTCGGCTGGGCTCTCGAAGGCGGCGCGAATTGCTGCGTCGGCTGAGGAGCAGGCGAGGAGCAGAAAACCCAGCAAGCAGAGAAACGAACGAGATGTGAACTTCATGGAGTCTCCGCTTTTCGTATGGTGTGGTCCCTTCTGGCCGATCCTAGAGCAAATAACGCTGCTGTGGAGCTGTCCGTCATTCCTGCGAAAGCAGGAATCCAGGCTCCCAGCCTCCCGGCCTCTGGATGCCGGAGCACGTCCGGCAGGACGAAAGCGCACTGGCACGACGCCAACTGACTATTTTGGCACGATCACGAAATTCTGGAGCGATTCTTCCCACCGAATTCTGGTCTCAGCGCCCGAGCGGGGGAAGTTGGACAGATCGAAGGTCCCACTTGCCCCTCGCAAGAACTCTACTCCGAACGTTGTCACCCGTACCGTGGTCCGGGCAAACTCTACCCCATCCACCAGCGCCCGAATCGTATGCTCTCCATTCCCTAAGTTGTTCCAATTCAACAGCAGCCCAAAGCCGTTGTTCGTATCGCCGCACCGCAGCTGGGTATCCGCACGAGGCGTACCATAGGCGGCCGGCACCGGAGTCCCGGCCAGCTCAATGACGATTTCCTCCGCCTCACACGCCCAGCCCGAGATGAGCCCAAGTCCACTCTGGGGCGATCCCAGGGGCGGGATTTCCAACACGGCCGGCACGCCGGCTACCCGGTTGTACCCGCCGCCCGTACCGGGCTGGCCAGCGGTGATGACGAAGTTCTGCTTGGCTTCTTGCCACTGGACGGTGGTGGTCTCGCCGGCAGCGGGGAAGTCCGAGAGAGGAAACGTGCCGCTCACCCCCCGCAAGACTTCCACCCCAAAGGTCGTCACCTGCACCGTCGTGTTGGCAAACTCTACTCCATCAGCCAGTGCCCGAATCGTATGCTCCCCGTCGCCTAAGTTGTTCCAGTTCACCAACAGGCCAAAGCCGTTGTTGCTATCCCCGCACCGCCCCTGGGTATCTGCGCGGGGTGTGCCGTAGGCCGCCTGGACCGGAGTCCCGGCCAGCTCGATGACAATCTCGTCGGCTTCACACGCCCAGCCGGAGATGACGCCGAGGCCACTCTGAAATGAATCTGGGGCGGGGTTTTCCAGGGTCGCGTCTACCGTTCCATCGACATGCGTAGTGATGCGGGAGCGCCCGCCTGTAATATGGGGCCAGTACTCTTTCACGGCATTGAGATACTTCGCGTGCAGGGCGAGCAGATCAGGGGAGGGTGTTTGACGCGGCTCCAGCAGATACACGAAACCCGCGTTGAAGATCTTTTGCGATTCTGCCGCGCTGGGTTCCCGCGGGCCTTCGGTGGCGATGATCTGCTCGATGGAAACGATTTCCTTGTCTCCAGTATATACATCTTCGCCGACTCTTTTCAGATTGCGTAATAGGAACATGTCCGGCACCTCACTGGCATCGGCCAGTCCCATCACGTAGAGGTCGAGCCAAGACGGCCCCCCGACGCTATAGGGGTGGCGATTTTTCGGTGACGGTGAGAACGTACCGTCTGCGTTCTCGCGCCAGAATCCACCGAATATTCCTTCTGTTGGCACCCGATCATCTGCCATTATGGACCCAACGTCTCCGCCACGTCGGGGAAACGCCGCAGGGGTATGGAGGGCGACCCGCCAGTGGCATTGACACCATTCGTCGTACAATGGTTCGCGTTTCCCGTTCTTTTCGTACGAAAGATAGGCGGCCCACACATGCATGAATTCATGCGCAAACAGACCGAGTTCACCATCGAAATGCTCACCAGTGAAGAATTGCGCCCGAACGGGACGCGCCCAGTAGTGCTGGAGTCGGCCGTCGCCACACAGCGAGTGGTCGTAAAGTAGACGACCGATTCCCTTTACACGGCTTACATCGCCCCTCGCCGGCGTACCTCCCTCCTGATTGTCGATCTTGAACTCGTTGTGGAAGAGGAGGAGGTCGAATCTATCACCCAGGGCATCAATGACGCGACAGGCGATCTCCTGAGTATCGGGAGAGCCCCGGTAATGAAATACCTCATGTTGTCTCCGGGAGAATCGGCTGTCGGATTGCGATAAATCGACCATCGGTGTCGGAGCGGATAGTTGTATCTGGGTTGGTGAGGACCAGTCTCCTCGGACCCATGAGTCGCTGTCAAACTCATTGGTGGAGGCGATAATAGCTACGGAGGTCCCTAATAAATCATCAATGTCTGCTGACAAGGCGATGCGATTATTGGCGTCGCTCGCTAGTACCTTGCCTCTCCAGGTTGTAACCCCACCTGCTCCAATGTTAATCGCAAAACCGAGGTCTTCGTCTGTGACATCGAATCGAGCCCAGTACGGTTCATCCGTATCGAAATACAGGCGATAAGAATAAAGTCTGTCTCCGCTGGGCTCGGGAATTGGCCCTCTCGTCGTGAATTCGAGAATCACGGCCTCGGTGTCCGATGCATAGATGGCCGCTTCCAGCAGATCGAGGTAGCCCGGAAGCTCGGGGTCCGTTCCATCGACCACACGCGCGATCAGGCCGCCCTTGACGACTTCATTCGGAAACAAACCGACAATGCCAGCGCCAGCAGTAACGTCAGCGTAGTTGAACCTGATACTGCCGTCAGCGCGCAGAACGGCTTGGAAGCGATTGGGGCTCGGGGGAACGCCGGGCATCCGGAACTGGTGTTCCGAGGCGGACCAGGTGACGACGACCCGGTCCGGCCAGTGTGCAACATGCCGTCTTGCCGAGAGGTCCTCCTCAATCAGAAGCCCTCCGAGCGCCGGCGCGTATAACGGACTGATGGTTGGGCTGTTGACAAATTCGGTGGCTATCTCGCGCATTGTCTCGAATCTGCCGGATTCGTGGTACGAATATGTAAACGGTCCGCCGAAGGTCAGCAGTCCATTCCGGCTGACGTGGAACGAGTTCCAGCTTTGCCCAGCGAAATCGAACGCGAAGCTCTCCAGCCCAATCACGGCCCCGTCCGCCACAGCCTCGCCTATGTCCTTCTCCCAGGCCAGAGGTTGGACCTCGCGCGAGTATCCGCCCTGCCCGTCCGGCGTGAAGACCAGCGTGTGCCCGTTCAGGTCGAACAGATTAGCGGAAGCGATATCTTCGGGCGTGAGTTCGACCAGGATCTGGTTGTCCGCTGTAATGGAAATCCCGTCGATAGCATTCGTTCGCGTGGAATCGGCAGCGACGGCGTCGAACTGGTTGATCCCCCACACCCCTAGCAGGGACAGGATGAGAGAGAGTTTTAAGTTCGCAGAGATGGTTTGACTCACCTGTATGACACCTTTCTTTCCAGACAAATGACCCGACCGAACATATTCTCGGGCTACCAGACGCTGCGGGATATGCAGTGTGACGATATCGACCACATTCTGCTTGGACAAGTCACGCAGCGCTTATCAGGCAATTCCTTTCCGCAGTCCCGCGTGATACAAGCAACCCCACAGGAGGACCTTGTATGGCGGACGACATTGGGCTGTTTGAAGCCCTGCACACCATGCGGGCGATGCGCCGCTTGAAACCCGACCCGGTGCCCGATGGCCTGATCCGACGGATTATCGCCGCCGGGCTCGGCGCTCCCAGCGGAGGCGATGTCCAGCACTGGCGGTTCATTGTGGTCAAGGATGCGGCCATCAAACAGCAGCTCCAGGCCGTGTACAAAAAGGCGCTTGACCAGGTGTTGGCGCGCTACGAGTCCAACCCGCCCCCGCCCGGCAAAACCGAGCAGCAAAAACAGCGCATGCTGAGAGCGGTCGTCTATCTGACCGAGCACTTCCACGAGGCGCCGGTGCTGATTGTCGGCTGCCTGGTGGGCGACTTTGCCGCGTCCATCGGTCTGCCGAAAATGTCGGGCGCGTCCATCTATCCGGCCATCCAGAACATGCTGCTGGCCGCTCGCGGCCTCGGCCTCGGCGCCACCCTGACGACGCGCCATCTGCTGTATGAAGACGAGGTCAAACGCATCCTGGAACTGCCCGACAACGCCGAGACGTTTGCCATCCTGCCGATCGGCTATCCCGTCGGCAAATTCGGGCCGGTATCGCGGCTGGGGCTCGAAGAGGTCACGTTCCAGGATCGCTGGGGCACGCCCTACTCCTAGAGCGGACAGACCATGGACTGGGCTGCCCTGATCCGGGCCACACTGCGCCTGTACGCCACCGCCGCCCTCGAAACCTGGCAAAGAATTCAGCGCGCCTGGTGGGTGGCCCTGCTGCCCTTTGTGTATCTGCTGATCC
>WTHE01000625.1:2847-5031 GCA_011523315.1 Candidatus Binatota bacterium | reverse complement strand
AATACTCGCTTTCGCAAGATGACGTGTACATCGAAGGGGAAGGCGACATCGTGTCGCCGGAGCGCCTGGAAATCGAGCACACCCTTAGCTTTGAGGCGGCAGGGGCGACCGTGTCGTGCCGATTCGATGCCGTGCGGCTCTGAGCGGTGCCTTGACTGGGCCCGTTCATGACCTTTCAGACGCGCTGAAAAGGTCCGTTAGTCGGCTGTTGATTGTAGAATCATCCTTGATCATGATCACTGGGATTGACCTGAACTCGTAGTTGGACGCCTTCAAGATGCGGCTGCAATCCTTGCACAAGTTCAGACGGCGCATGTTCGTCTCCGCCTTCCTCTTCACCCTGCTGTGCGCGGCGGCCGCTCAAACCCGACCTCATGAAGTGCCAGCGCCGGAGAATCCGACGCATCACGTCATGCTACGAGTGGTTCGCGTGCCCCCGGAGTGGGCCCGGTTCACGGAGGACAACGATGGCTGGTCCGCCGCGGTCATGGTCAAGGAAAGCGACAGCCTGAAGTACTTCGAGGCGGCCATCTGGCTGGAGGAACGCGCCATCCACCTGTACGCATTCGACAACGGCTTCGACCCCCACGCCGGGCTCCTTGACCTGACGCCGGAGGAGTACGTCGCCCACCGCGAGAGCTACCGTGTGATGCGGATTACCGGCCTGCCGCTTCCCCCGCCGGACGATGACTACTCCGAGCACGTCAGCGCCTTCCTCCGGGAAGCGTTCAAGGACATCACGAGCTACGTCGTGCAGCAGTACCCCGACTCGGAACACCACCTGATCTTCCACGGCCACGGCGCTCCGGGTGGTCACCTCTTCGAATACCATCTCTTCTACGACGACGCGAACGAAATGCTGGCGCACTGGACCGCGGAACTGGGCCGTCCCCTGGGCGTGATCGACATGGGCGGTCCGTGCACCAAGGGCGGCTACGAGGACCTGAGCAACTTCTGTCAGCACGCGCAGTTCTACATCGCCTCCGACATGCCCAATGGCGGCTACACCTTCGACGACTGGAGCTTTGAGAAATTCAAGGAGACGGACGCCGAGTTGCAGTACCATCGGCTGTTTGCCGAGGCGCAGGATTTGCGCGCTGCACTCGTCGGGCGCATCGACCTCAGACGCAAGGATTACGAGTATTCTCGACATGGCCTGATGACAACCAGGTGGATGCAGGCCACCTACCTGTACTCGTGCCAGGCGTTCGTGCGGTTCAGCAGGCAATTCCTGTCGTTCCTGAACGGCACCGACGCATCCTGGCTAGGCCGCGAGGACGACGTGCTGGAGTTCTTGCAGGCCAACGGTGCGGGGCCTGAGTTGGTGAAAGCCTTCGACAGGGTTATCGTCCACCAGGCCGACAACCGTGACTTCTTCGAGTGGCCGGAAAGCCGGGGCGGGATGCTCATGCCTGCTTCGTGGTGGCTGCGGCCATAGAAGGCCGATACGGCTGCGGATTGCCCCGCACTTTTTCGTGCTTCCGCAGAGGGCGGAATCGGGGACTGTCGCGCGGACACCCCTGCAACAAGAAGTGCTGTCTATGCGACGCCGGCACAAGGCCCCAAGCACCTCAGCGAAGTGCAGCATGAAGCGTAGCCCTTCAGCCGGGGATCTTATCCGTATCGGGCTCCGATGCAGGCCGTCGTCGGTCGGCGCAGAGGGCAGTCGGCAGGGGGTGCGGGCGGACCATTGCGCTTTCAGGCGATTTCGTGCTGTGTGGTACACATGAGGGACCGAGCCGGAAGCCCAGCGAATCGGGCAGGCTCGAGGCTCCCGCCGCTTTCGTGCCCCGATGGGCATGGCCATGCACTCGTCGATGGCCCGCCGGACGGGGCTGCGGGGGCACCAGAGGCCCCGGTGCGTGAGGGAAGTACCAGTCGTCCCGACTTGTTCCAGACACGGGCCTATTACACCATATGAAAGGACACACCAATGACTCGCATAATCCGGTTCGCGGCCACTGTTCTGCTCAGCGCACTCATCTCTGCGCCCGCGGTGGCGATCGAGCTAATCGGCACGGATGGTCATGACAAACTCACGGGTACCGACAAGAGGGACAAGCTGAGCGGCAAGGACGGCAACGACTGGCTCTACGGCAAACGCGGTGCGGACAAGTTATACGGCGACGATGGCATGGACTGGCTTTTTGGTGGCCCAGGCAAGGACAAGCTCTACGGCGGCGG
>WTHE01000625.1:0-2747 GCA_011523315.1 Candidatus Binatota bacterium | reverse complement strand
CGGCGGGGGTGGGCGAGCGTACGGTAACGAAGGTCACGACAAACTCTACGGTGCGGACATACCGGCGCGCTACTATGGCGACACGGGCGACGAGCTCCACGGCGGCGAGGGAAACGATATGCTCTATGGCTACGCCGGCGAGGATGAACTCTGGGGCGGCCTTGGTAAGGACGAGCTCTACGGCGGGGCCGACAAAGACGATCTGCATGGCGACGCCGAGTGGATCGACGGCACTCTAACGATCAGCGATGTCGGCGATGACGATATTCTCCACGGCGGGGGGGGGGCACGATCAGCTTAGCGGCCATGGCGGCGATGATGAGCTTTACGGCGGCGAAGGTGATGATCGCATATACGGCGGCGCCGGCGACGACTGGCTTGAAGGCGGTCCGGGCAATGATTACCTCGTTGACCAGTGGCGAAGCAGAGACACCTTTGTCTTTGCGCCAGGGCATGGAAATGATCGGATTGTGGAATTCGATTTTGGCATTGATATGATTGATCTGAGCGCGTTCTCCGTCATCACGAATTTCGACGATCTGACGCTCAGCGAGTGGGACTGCGGTGTCCTGATTGACCTGACCGAATGGCGTGGCGGCACTATCCGAATTGGGCATGGGCGGCCCTGCCCACTCTCCACCCGCCCTCGAATTGAGGATCTGAACGCCTCGGATTTCATCTTCGTCACGGATTAGGTGGCCGGGGTAGGCTCTGAGCGCTGGCCCAGAAGAAAGGAGCGAGGAATGCTGACGAAACGCCAACTTCTCCAATACGTCGGCTCCGCAGCCGGTGCGGCGGGCGTGTATCGGACCATGGCGGCGCTGGGGATGTTGGGCGTATCGAGCCTGACAGGCTGCTCGTCCCCGTCCGCGGTGTCCCAGAGCGTCGGCGACGGTAAGCGCGTCGTCATTCTCGGGGCGGGCATTGCCGGCCTGGTGGCTGCCTATGAGCTCGACAGAATGGGCTATGACTGCACGGTCCTGGAGGCCACCGCGCGGGCCGGGGGACGCAGTCTGACCGTCCGCAGCGGCGATGTGATCGAAGAGTTCGGCGGCAGGCAACGGGTGAATTTCGACGACAAGGCTTACCTCTACGCCAATATGGGCCCGGCCCGCATACCCTATCACCACCGGGCCATCCTCGATTATTGCAAGGCGTTCGAAGTGGACCTCGAAGTCTTCACCAACGACAACCGTGCGGCGTTTTTCCAGGTGCGGGGGAGTCTTGGCGACCAGGCCGTGGTCGCCCGCCAACTGCATACCGATCAGCGCGGTTATATCGCCGAACTGCTCGCCAAGGCGGTGAACCGCAACGCCCTGGACCAGGAGTTGACCGCAGAGGACAAGGAACGGCTCCTCAGCATGCTCAAGGACTTCGGTGACCTGCAAGATGACTACATGTACGTCGATTCAGGACGCGCCGGTTACCAGGGTCAGCATGTCAGCAAAGGACTTGTCGGAGACGCGATGCCGGTGGAGCCCCTGGGTCTCAGACAGCTGCTGGGCTTCGACGCATCCGACCTGTGGTGGGCGCTGCGGTTCAGTCACGGGGTCAATCAGAACCCGACGCTGCTCCAGCCCGTCGGCGGCATGGACATGATTGTCGAGGCATTCAAGGCGCGCGTGGGGCATCTCATCCGCTACGAAAGCGTCGTCGAGGACATTGCGAACCAGTCCGCTGGGGGCGTTCGCATTGGTTACAGTCACCGGGGGACGACCATGGAAGCTCTCCATGCGGACTTTGCTATCTGTACGATCCCGACGACCGTTTTGCGGGACATTGACAACAACTTCTCGGAGGCGACGCGAGCGGCGATCGAATCCAGGAAATACGATGCCGCGGTGAAGATTGCCTTCCAGGCCAGGCGCCGTTTCTGGGAAGAAGACCATTTCATCTACGGCGGCATTTCCTGGACGAACTACAACGACATTCAGCAGATCTGGTACCCGGCAAACGGCTATCACCGCCCCAAGGGCGTCATCATGGGAGCCTACATTTTCGGCGAAGACGAATTTGATCGCGACTTTGCCCTGGACTTTGCGAAGATGTCACACTCGCAGCGCCTCGAACACGCTCTCGCTTCCGGAGAGCGTGTTCACCCCGGTTATCGCGACGAGTTGGAAGTGAATACCGGTGTCAGCCGGGCCTGGTCCGAGGTGCCCTTCCAGAAGGGAAGCTGGCCCTCTGCGCCGGTGCCGATTGCGGCCCTCGAGGTTCCTGATGGCGCCGTCTATTTTGCCGGTGATCACACCTCGGCCTTGTCCGGCTGGCAGGAGGGTTCTGCCCAGTCGGCTCTGGCCGTGGTGGAGGCGATCAACAAACGGGTGATGGCCTGAAAGAAGTGGGCCACGTCCTTTGGAGGGGGTCTTTGCGGTAGGGGTTATGGCGGGGAGTGAGGCACCGGCATGGCGAAAGCCGCCGGCAACAGCTATTCCCTACTATTGCTGATGGCACAGAATAGTCTCATTCGGCAGTTTACATAATCCAAGGTCGTCGGAGGTAGGGAGTGGATGAATTTGGGCGCAGAGGGCTTTTGGCGCTCTGCTGTAGGATAGTGGCCATGCAGTATTGTGCACAAATCGGGCTTGAATCCAGACGGAAGACGATTTAGGGGACATTTGAGATGGGCGAAACCTTGTCAATATGGGCGTCGGCTTGGGGATCGCGGTGCTGAATCTGACATTGCAAGGGCGGCGAGATCGCCACGAACCGCCTGGAGGACCAGGAGATCGCGGTGCTGTCGCTGC